>JALYTZ010000091.1 GCA_030854025.1 Vulcanimicrobiota bacterium | reverse complement strand
GCGCAGAAACCTTCAGGCAAACGGCGTACCGGTCACACTGGATGCGATCTACGGCGCCGACCACGACACGGTAATGCCGCAAAGCTTCGCCCGCGTAAAAACCTGGGCCGCGCAGCGCTTTTCAAGCCGGTAGTAGCGCTTAGACTTGAAGCTCGCCCCAGTATTATTCTGAGGCGGCTTGTTGGCGGAGGCGGAAGCGTTGGACTTTTCCGGTTTGGGTTCGAGGAAGCTGCGCGACGAATTCGATTTCGCGTGGGGATTTGAACGCGGCGATACGCGCGGCGACGAATGCTTTGAGTTCGCGGCACTTCGCATCGTCGGCGTTGCACTCGTCACGCAGCACGACGAATGCCTTTACGATATTCGTGGAATGCAGCGGGTCAGGTTTAGCGACGACGGCACATTCGCGGACTTCCGCATGCGCGAGCAGCGCCTGTTCTACTTCGGGTCCGGAAATGTTGTATCCGGCGGATACGATCATGTCGTCGGTGCGGGCGACGAACCAAAAGTACCCGTCTTCGTCCATGCGGTAGGCATCGCCCGGATAGTTCCAGCCGTCGCGCACGTACGTCTGCTGCCGATCATCATCGAGATATCTGCACCCGGTTGGCCCCTTCACAGCAAGGCGCCCGACGACGTTCGGCGGCAACGCTCGGCCGTCGTCATCGTGGATCTCGGCAAAGTATCCCGGTACGGGCAAACCGGTCGCGCCGCCGCGTATCGCTCCTTGCGGGGAGCCGACGAAAATGTGCAGCATCTCGGTGCTTCCGATGCCGTCCATGATTTCGATGCCGGTCTTTGCGCGCCACGTTTCCCAAATCGGCAGCGGCAGCGTCTCGCCCGCGGATACGCACGTGCGCAGCGATCGGACATCGTGCGTTTCCACGAGTTCCGCCATCGCGCGATACGCAATCGGCGCAGTGAATACAACATTCACGCCGTGCTTCGCGACTGCTTGCATCAAGGGCTCCGGCCCGGCTTTTTCGACGAGCAGCGTGGCGGCGCCGGCGTCCAGCGGGAACAGCAGCAAGCCGCCCAAACCGAAGGTAAACGCAAGCGGCGGACTGCCGCAGAATAAGTCGTCCGGCCGAGCCTGCAGCACTTTGGCGCCGTACGTGTCGCACGTCGCCAGGATATCGCGGTGAAAATGCATCGCCGCCTTCGGTGTGCCTGTTGTGCCCGAGGTAAAGCCGATGATCGCAACGTCGTCGAGCGCCGTTGGAACGTTCTCGAAATCATCGCGTTTGGTCAGCATGCGCGCTTCTAAGCCGTCGGAATCGCCGGTTTGGAAATTCACCGTTCGAAAATCCGCGATGCCCGCCGTGGCGGCCGAAAGCTCGTCGACGAGACGGCTGTCGCACAGCGCCACCTTCACGCGTGCTTTTTCGATCATATAGCGCAGTTCGGCCGCTCGATAGAGCGGCATTGTCGTCACGGCGATCGCACCGGCTTTCATCACCGCAAGCCAGCACGCGGCCATCATCGGCGTATTCGGAGCGCGCAGCAGCACGCGATTACCCGGAACGACGCCGAGATCTTCGGAAAGGACCCGCGCAATGCGATTGGCTTTGACGAGAACGTCGGCGTACGTCCACGTTTCCGTCGGAGAAAGAATGCACCGGTTCGCGCCGGAACCGGCAGCGACGTGGCGATCGAGCAGGCGGGTCGCACAGTTGATGCGTTCGGGATACTGCAGGTCGGGAAGCGTGAAGCAAAACTCCGGCCATCGATCTTCAGCGGGCAGATGGTCGCGCGCGAACGTATCCACGTGCGCCGTGTACGCGCCGCTCATGATTCCAGCACCGAGCGCGCGATGACGATTTGCTGAATTTCGCTCGCCCCTTCATAGATGCGCAGCGAGCGCACGTCGCGATACAGCTCTTCTACGATCTCGCCGCGCGTCACGCCGCGTCCACCGAAGAGTTGCACGGCATGGTCGCAAACGCGGCCGGCCGCTTCGGTCGCGTAGAGTTTGGCCATTGCCGCCTCGCGGGTAACGCGCGCGGCGCCTTGGTCTTTCGTCCAGGCTGCGCGGTATACGAGCAGCGCGCTCGCATCGATGTCCAGCGCCATCTCAGCGATCTTTGCTTGTGTCAGTTGAAGCGACGCCATCGGCGCACCGAACAGGCGGCGCGACTTTACGTGTTCGCGCGTCGCGTCGAATGCGCGGCGAGCGAATCCAAGCGCGGCCGCGCCTACCGTCGATCGAAAAACGTCGAGCGTCGCCATCGCAATCTTGAAACCTTGCCCTTCTTCACCAATGCGATTCGCCCCGGGAATTCGGCATCGGTCGAACCGGATCGTTCCCAGCGGGTGCGGCGATATCGTTTCGATCGAATCCACCACGGTAAAACCCGGCGCATTTTTATCGACGACGAACGCGCTCAATCCGCGCGAGCCTTCGTCGCCCGTGCGCGCGAACACGACGTAAAAGTCGGCAATCCCAGCGTTGCTGATCCACGTTTTCTCGCCATCGAGCACGTATGCGTCACGGTTTGGGCGCGCCGTCGTCGCAATGACGGCGGGATCGGAACCGGCTTCCCGTTCGGAAAGCGCGAACGCGGCAACCGCGTCGCCTCTTGCGACCGCCGGTAAATAGCGTTGCCGCAGCGCCTCCGCTCCGAAGAGCGCGATCGGCCCGCTGCCGAGGCCCTGCATTGCGAACGCAAAATCGAGCAACGCTCCCTTGTACGCGAGCGACTCACGCGCGAGGCAGAGCGAGCGCACGTCAAGGGCATCGTGCATGCCGCCGTACGCCGCCGGAACGCAGTACCGCAGCCATCCGCCGCGAGCCAGCGCGCGAACGGGATCTGCTTGCGCCTGCGGGTCGTCCCAAGCTGCAATTTCACGCGCCAACGTGCGGTGCTCTTCATCAAAGAACGGCCACTGCAGAAAACTGCGGTCGGGCATCAATTGCCCTCGAACGCGGGGCGTTTCCCAGCGACGAATGCCTCGTAGGCGCGCCGAAAATCGCGCGTCTGCATGCAGGCAGCCTGCGCGCGTGCTTCCGCGTCAATAGCGGCGTCGAGCGGCATGTCCCACTCCTCGTGCAGCATGCGTTTGGTCATGGCGTGCGCCAGGCTCGGTCCGTCGGCTAATTCGCGCGCGACGCGTGTGGCGGCCGCGAGCATATCGTCGGCCGCGTGCAGCTCGTTGAAAAAGCCCCACGCATGCGCTTGCTCGCCGGAGATGCTTCGACCGGTGTACAGCAGCTCCGACGCGCGGCCCAGCCCGATGATTCGCGGAAGCATCGCGCACGCGCCCATATCGCATCCGGCCAACCCAACGCGCGCGAACAAAAATGCAATCTTGCTGCGGGCGGTGCCGTAGCGAAGGTCCGACGCCATGGCCAGAATCGCACCGGCTCCGGCGCAGACGCCGTCGACGGCGGCGACGATCGGCTGCGGAGAGGCGCGCATCGCCTTGACCAAGTCGGCGGTCATTTGCGTAAACTCCAGCAGTTGTTCTGGCGAGCGTTCCGTCAACGGGCCGATTATTTCGCGCACGTCGCCGCCCGAACAGAAATTGCCGCCGGCTCCGGTAATCACGATTGCCTTGACCGTTTCGTCGGTCTTGCAGGCTCGAAATCGTTCCAGCAGCTCTTGATACGAATCGAACGTCAGCGGATTCTTGCGCTCGGGACGGTCGAGGGTTAAGGTCGCTACGCGTCCATCGACGTGCCAGCCGAAATGCTTCATGCGATCACCGGAACCGAAATGGCAGATCCTCCTCGACTTTCTCGCCCGCGGTGTTGCGCGCGATTACGCGCAGGCGATAAGCACGAATGAAGATCGGGGGCAGGTCGAAGACGTTGAGCGAAAACGAAAACCGTCCGAAACTGCGGCGCGGCACGTTGATAGAAAAGAGATTCGATCGAATTTCCACGCTCGCGACATTCGTGGACGTGGTGACGTCGCCCCACCACGTCTGACCGCGCCGGACATCGATGCTCGAAAGGTCGATTGCTTCAATTGCCGGAGCCGCGTTATTCGAGCGCGGCATCGGTACTACACGGGCGGCCGACTTCGAGTGCAGGTGAACGTTCGCAGGAAGCGCGACCGGCGCGGAGGCACACGCGACTAGCGCCGACGCCATACACGCAGCTGCAATTCCGCGAACGAACAGCGGACGAATATCCATCACAAGCGTACTCGGTATTTCCGGCCGGCGATTCCTGCCCCTCGCGGCCTTCACCCAGGGAGGCCGCGTTCCGACTCGTAAGCAACGCACGATGGATGAACCGGCACCGCGCAGCGCGAGCTTTGACTTGCTCGTAAGCGTCTGCGCGATCTGGATTGCTTCGGGATTTTTCTTGGATGCTTGGGCGCATGGGCACGTTCCGGTAGAATCGTTCTTTACGCCGTATCACGGCGTTTTTTATTCGGGAATGCTCGCGCTCATCGGAGTCTTCGCCGTTTTTGCGCTGCGTAACCGCACCCGCGGATATCCATGGCGCAAGGCGTTGCCGTCCGCATATCGGATTGCAGTTTGGGGCTTCGTCATCTTCATCTGCGCGGGAGCCGGAGATTTGCTTTGGCACGAGCTCCTCGGCATCGAAGAAGGCGTCGACGCGCTCTTGAGCCCGACGCATCAAGCGCTGGGATTAGGTATTTTCGTTTTAGCGAGCGGGCCCATCAGTTCTGCCCTTCAGGTGCGCACGCGGGTGCGAACGATCGCCGAGTACATGCCGCTCGTTCTCGCGCTCGCGTCGTGGCTGCTGCTCGTCCATTTCGGGACTGCTTATGCATTCGACCCCGCCGCCGGTCGCGCAAACGCTCCGCCGGCCGGCATCGGGTTTTCGGCCGGCTATTTAACCGCGGTTACGATCGGCTACTATAAGATCGGAACCGGCGTACTCGTCGTGCTGTTTCAAAGCGCGCTCATGGCCGGATTTGCCCTGTTCGTTGCCGCACAATTCCGCACGCCGCCCGGAACGCTCACGCTTCTGTTCTTGCTCGGAAATGCGCCGGCGGCGGCCGCCTTCACGAACGATACGCCGCTCCTCGTCACCGTTATGCTGATGAGTGTTGCGGCGGGAGCAGTCGGCGATTTGCTCGTTGTTCTGTTGGCCCCCAGCCGCGCGCGTGTGGTGCAGTACCGCATTTTTGGGATGGCCGTCCCCGCCGCGTATTTTGCCGCGTATTTTGCCGCGACCGCCGCGAGCGGCGGCATTTGGTGGGACTGGAACGTGATTCTTGGTGCAATCATTTGGTCGGCCGTCATCGGGCTGGGCCTAACGTTTCTTACGCTTCCGTCATCGCCCGACCGTGATCGCACGTCTTCTTAGCCTCGCAGCGTTTGCGGCACACGCTGCCACGAACTGGCGCTACGGGTACTTCCGCGACGAACTGTACTTCATTGCCTGCGGCCGGCACTTGGCATGGAGCTACGTCGACCAGCCGCCGATGGTTGCGTTTGCCGCATGGCTTGCGACCCCGTTCGCATACGCCATACCGGCCATTCGTTTTTTGCCGGCCGTTGCGGCGGCGCTTACCGTATGGCTCGCGTGCGCCATCGTGCGCGAGCTGGGCGGAGCGGTTTTTGCGCAGTGCCTTGCCGGACTCGCCACCCTGCTGCTTCCGGCGTATCTTCTGCTTGGAAATACGCTGACGACGACCTCGTTCGAGCCGTTTTCGTGGACGCTGACGATCTTTCTGCTGTTGCGTCTGGTCCGCGGCGCCGATCCGCGGCTTTGGCTCGGCGTGAGCGCGGCGGCGGCGTTCGGAATCTACGGCAAATACTCGATGACGCTGCTGGTTGCGGCGCTGTGCATTGGACTTCTGGCGCTTCCCCAACGGCGGATTGCGCGAACGTGGTGGTTTCTGGGCGGCGTTCTGCTCGCGTTCGTTTTCGTTTTTCCGACGGCGCTGTGGCAGATGCAGCACGGATGGCCGCAGCTCACGGTTCTGCACGGCGATTTCATGCATCGTCACGCCTTTCAGAGCGGCCTTCAACTCGAGTCGACGGACATCGCGTTAAATGCGTATGCGTTCGCCGGCGAGCAGATACTCTACGCAAATCCCATCGCGGCGCCGATTTGGATCACCGGAACCCTTGCGCTGCTGTTTTGGAAACCGATGCGCGAGGCGAAGTTTATCGCTATTGCGTTCCTACTGCTTCTCGCCATTGCGATTTTTAGCGAAGCGAAGGGCTACTACATCATCGGCATCTACGCTGCGCTGCTCGCGGCGGGAGCTGTCGCGATCGAACGCGCACTCCGGCTTCGTCGCTCGTTGCAGATCGCGGTCGCCGTTATATTTCTTGCACTCACGCTCCCGTTCGTGCCGATTTCGCTACCGGTTCTGCCGATTGACTCGTTCATTGCTTATTCGCGCGTACTTGGCATGACCGGCACGCACGGATCGCCGGCGCATCTCACGCAGCCGGTGTACGCCGAAGAATTCGGCTGGGATGAACTGACCGGGCACGTCGCATCCGTGTATGAGTCGTTGCCGCCGAAGGTTCGCGCGCGCACGGGCATCTTCGCCGATACGTACGCCGATGCCGGAGCGATTGCGTTATACGGACCGCGCTACCATTTGCCGCAGCCGATCAGCGGACAAAACACATACTGGCTGTGGGGAACGCGCGGATATGACGGTTCCTCGATGATCGCGGTTGGAGCGACGCAGCAAGCGACGTTGAGAAAACTCTTTCGCCACGTGCGGCTGGCAGCGACCTACGGCAACCCGTACAAATGGGTCGTGGAAGGGCCGACGCCGATCTATGTGTGCAGCGATCCGATCGCGCCATTCGCGCAGCTATGGCCGCAATTCAAGTGGTACGGCGCATAAAAGCACGTCCTTCGACAAGCTCAGGACGACAAGCGGTGGATGACGACGGGGATGTGTGACGCGTGCGCGTGTGTGGTGTTAGAAAATGCGAGCGGCCATTAGGGCGATGTCGTCGTGCAGGCGGCCTCCGGTGAAGGCCTTGACCTCCGACAGAATGGCCTCCACGATATCATTCATCGTCGACGCCGTTTTGACGACCGCCTCGACGGTTGAGACGAGCCGGTCCATGCCGAAGAGTTCGCGTTCGGCATTTCGGGCTTCCGTAACGCCGTCGGTCGTGGCCACCAGCACCGTTCCCGCTTCGATCTCGATGTGCCGCTGCTTGAAGAGGTGATGCTGATCGTCGAAAACGCCGATCAGCGGCGCCGTCGGCGGCAGCACTTCGA
>JALYTZ010000087.1 GCA_030854025.1 Vulcanimicrobiota bacterium | reverse complement strand
CTCGTGGTAGGATCGATCCACAACGTATGGTAATCGTCGCCGCCGGGTGCGCCTTTGATCGCCGTGAACGAGCTTCCGCCGTCGGTCGAACGATACGTGGACGTATTCATCACGTAGAGCGTGTTAGCGTCTTTCGAATCGGCGGTAATTCCGCCGAAGTACCAGCCACGCGTCCAGATGCGGCCTTCGCCGTCGGAGTGCGTCCAGGTTGCGCCGCCGTCGTTCGAACGGTAAATGCCGCCCGCTTTCGCATCGACCAACGCGTACACGCGATTGGCATCGGCCGGAGAAATCGCAATACCGATGCGCCGGACCGCGGCGGGGAAACCATGTCCGCTCACGTGCGTCCAGGTTTTACCTGCGTCGGTCGTTTTATATAAGCCGCTTCCCGGGCCGTTGCTCGGCGGATACACGTTCCACGGCGGTCGCCGGGTCTGCCACATCGCCGCAAACAATACGTTCGGATCCGTCGGCGACATCGAAAGATCGATCGCGCCGGTGTTTGCGTCTTTGTAGAGCACCTTGTTCCAGGTCTTGCCGCCGTCCGTCGTCTTGAAG
Organism: Vulcanimicrobiota bacterium; assembly: GCA_030854025.1. Lineage (GTDB taxonomy): Bacteria > Vulcanimicrobiota > Vulcanimicrobiia > Vulcanimicrobiales > Vulcanimicrobiaceae > JALYTZ01. Next base: position 1,928 of record JALYTZ010000087.1, on the reverse strand, counting down.
ACGCCGCGCTCGGGGTTGGGACCGTACTGATGCCCCAGCGCTGCAACGTATGCGACGTTCGCGTCTTTGGGATCGACGACGATCTTGCCGATTTGGCGCGTGTCGTCTAACCCGATATGCGTCCACGTTTTGCCGGCGTCGGTCGATTTGTACATGCCGTCGCCGGCCTGAATGTCGGATCGCATGTCGGCTTCGCCCGATCCGACGTACAGAACGTTCGGATCGCTCGGCGCGACGGCGATCGCGCCGATCGAGGCAACATGTTCCGCGTCGAAAATCGGTCTCCACGTTCGACCGGCGTTATCCGTGCGCCAGACGCCCCCGCCGACCGCGCCGAAATAGAACGTGCGGTCGTTGCCGGGAACGCCGGTCACCGCAAGCGCGCGACCCCCGCGAAACGGGCCGATGAGGCGCCACGATAATCCGGAATACAAGAGCGGGCTGTACGTCGGGGCGCCGGCGCGAACCGGAAGCGCACAGGCGAAAGCCGCGCATAACGCGAGCGTTAAGACAAAAGAAAACGAGCGTCGCATAAACGCTCGTTTCGTCGCTTTACCAGCTGCCTCCGCCGCCGCCGTCACCGCCGCCGCCGAAGTCTCCGCCACCGCCTCCGCCGCCGCCGAAGTCGCCGAACCCGCCGCCGCCGAAGTCACCCCCGCCGCCGCCGCTCGGATCGGACTGGCCCGCATCGCTTTGCCAGCCGCCCGCGTCACCCGGCGGAAGCTGCTGCGATGCATCGGCTACGCCTCCGCCGCCGCCCCAGCCACCGCTGCCTCCGCCGCGAAAAAGCTCGTTGCCGAGAAAGGCGCCGCCGAGACCGCCGAGCAGGCCGCTCCAAAAACCGCCGCCGCCCATTCCGTACCCGCCCATGCCGTATCCGCCGCCGTATCCAGGGCCCGGTCCGTAACCCGCCCCGGGTGCCGTCGGCGGAGCCCCGGAGCCGTAGTAGCGGCGGGCCGCGCCGGCCCGCATGATCGAACGAATGATGAGATATGCGATAACCGCGATGACGATCCACCAAAACATGCTGATATGTCCTCCCACGGACGTGGCCGTTTGCGTGCGCGACGGTGCGGCATAGCCGCTGCTCGTTCCGGAGCGTTGTACTGAACTCAAGTGCGAACGGTAAATATCGAGCACGCCGTTCACGCCGCTCGTTATGCCGGCATCGTAATTACCGTTTTTGAACTCCGCGTTCATCGACTGTGCGATTGCGCTGGACGTGCTTCCCGAAAACCATCCGGCTTGCCCGGCTGACCGATCGGGGAGCACGTAATCCTGGCGATTGTCGCGCGCGACGTAGATGAGGGTTCCGTTGACTTGCTGCTGCGTGAAGGCGCTTTGTGCGGCATTCGCAATCGTTTGACCGGCCGGAAGCGCTGGAACGGTGATCACGACGACCGACTTGCCGGTTTGCGCGTTGAAGTTGTCGAGCCGCGTTTCGAGCTGCTGTACCGTCGAGGCGGCAAGCAGTCCGGCCCCGTCCTGTACGAACTGGCCGGCCGCAGACGCCGGACCCAGCGAAAGAATCGCCGCCACGGCGCTCGTAACGACGGCGCTCAAACGTTTCATGGTCGTAGCTTTCCTCATGAGTCCTCCTACCACGCTCGCGCGGCCGAAGTTTCTACCGGCGAATATTCACGCTTATGAAGCCGATGCCGACGACGCTCATCGCAAAGATGATTAGGAAAATCCAGATGCCCGCCCGCAGCCACGTTTGCCGGCGGCGGCGCGCGGAACGCGTCTGATGCGTTACGCGCGGACGCCCGCTCATGACGACTGCGCCTGACGTTCGGCCGCGTCGGCCCAGAGCCGTTCGAGGTTGTAAAACTGCCGCTGTTCGGGCGTGAAAATGTGAACGATGACGCTGCCCAAATCGAGCAGAATCCAGTTCGCGTCGGCGTACCCCTCCACGCGCATGACTCGGC
>JALYTZ010000071.1 GCA_030854025.1 Vulcanimicrobiota bacterium | reverse complement strand
GATTTCGACCGGCTCCATGCACGTCGCGGCCGCGGTCGGCGCACCTACGGTCGGCATTTTCCCGTTTCAGACCGACACCCCCGACCGCTGGGCGCCGCTCGGCACGCGCACGGCGGTCGTACGCGCGAGTTTTCCGTGCCGGCCGGGGGAACGAAAAGAAACCTGTCCCGACTACGCCTGCATCGCAGCGCTCGACGTCCCCGGCGTGATAGCGGCGGTCGAAACGCTGCTCGAGGGCGCAGTATTGCGCGCGCCGGAAGCGAACCCGCACGGATAACAACTCGTCAGCTTTCGTGGAGGGGTGGTTTATGATTTCTCGTCTTCGCCGCGTGAACGTCATTCAGCTGGCCTTGGTCGCAGGCGTTATTTACGGCATCATCGGCCTGATCATCGGTTTAATTTGGATGCCGTTTACGGCTATGATGGCCGCCGCCATGCCGATGGGACGCGGACTCATGGCAGGTCCAGGCTTTCTCGCGATCATTCTTTTCCCGATCTTCTACTTCATCGGCGGCTTTATTGCGGGGCTAATTTTTGCCGCACTGTACAATCTGGTCGCCGGATGGACCGGCGGGATCGAGGTTACGCTGGATTCGGTTGTCGCGCCAACGATAGTATAACGCCGGTCCGCGTAGAACTGGTCGCCCGATGAAGGCGACCATCCAACTGTGCACGTACAATCGCGCGAGTCTGCTCGACCGCGTGCTTGAGGCGTGTTTCGAACAGACGGCGCCGCGCGATGCGTACGAGGTCGTGCTTGTCAACGACGGCTCGACCGATCGTACGCCCGAAGTCATTGCGTGCGCACGCACGCGAGCAACCTGCGCGTTCACAGTTATCAACCAGGCGAATTCGGGCCTGGCGAAGGGACGCAACGCCGGCATTGCAGCCTCGTCGGGCGAGCGCATCATCTTCATCGACGACGATGTGCTGCCGACGCCATCGTTCGTGGAACAGCACCTGCGTTCGCACGACGCGCATCCCCACGCGATCGTGCGCGGCGGCGCGATCAACGTCGAGTCATTCGACGATCTGCCCCCGCCTGTTTGGAGCTTTAAAGACTACAGCGGCAATTTTTTCTGGACGACCAACGTGTCGGTGCCGCTGATCACAATCCGCGCGATCGGCGGATTCGACGAAAGCTTTGCCGAGTACGGCTGGGAAGATATCGACGTCGGCTTGCGTCTGCGTTTCGGCGGCGTACGGGCCGTTTTTAATAAAGAGGCGCTCGTATTTCACTGCAAGCCGCGGCCGCGCAGCGCGAACGTCGAAAAGATGGTCGCGCAGGCCCGCGCGCAAGCGCGAACGGCGGTTCAGTTGGGCCGGATGCATCCGCACTGGAGAACGGCGCTGGCCACGGGCGATAATCCGGTCCAGCGAGCGATTCACAACTGGATGCGCGGTATCGGCGCTGCGCGGAAGTATCGCACCGCCCTTGGCGATTTGAACGGCGATCGCCCGCTCACGAGTCGTGAGCTGCGCTTTGCGCGTCGCCTTGCATCCGAAGCGTATTTCGAAGAACTCGAACGCGCGCACTTGGCCGGCGCCTGATGCGGATCGTGCTCTCGCGCACGGATCGCTTGGGAGACCTCATCCTATCGACGCCGGCCATCGCAACCGTACGCAAATCGTTTCCGCAGGCGCACATCACGATGGTGTGCAGCCGCTACAATCGCATCGTGATGGAACGAAATACCGACGTCGATGAACTCGTCGAATTTACCGACGGCAAACCGTCGGCGTTCGGCGCCCGCTTTCGCGGCAGCACGGACCTTGCCATCGCGCTCGCGCCGCGTGAAGCCGACATTCATTTGATCGGCGCCACCCGCGCAAGGGTGCGCGTCGGGTATACGTACGTGCGGCGCTATGCGATGCGTTTGATGGCGCGCCTATACGTCAATCGACTCATGCTTTCCGAAGCCGATCCGGAATTGAGCGAGCGAAATCCGCGGCGGCGCGTTCGACACGAAACCGATCAACTGCTCGATCTGGTCGCGCTCGCCGGAGCGACCGATCGTGTCGAGCGATTGCGGCTCGACCTCACCGACGAAGATCGCGCGGCAACGGGCTATCTTCCGGAGACGCCGCTCGTCATGCATCTCGGCTTACGCTGGTTCAAAGACGGCGGCTCGCTCGCATCGACGATCGAACTGATCCGTCAACTCGGCGGCTTCGGGCTTCCGGTCGTCGTGACGTACGCGCCCGAGTGCGAGCAGTACGTCGAACCGATCGCGCGCGAGCGCGTTGCCGATGTGCTGCTCGGCGGCTTGCCGTTTTTCCGCTGGGCGGCCGTCTTCGAGCGAGCGCGGGTGGTGATCACCGTCGACACCGGTGCGACGCACGTCGCGAGCGCCGTTCGCAGGCCCACGGTCGTCGCCTTCGAACATCGCTACTTCCGGCTGAACTCGCAGGAATGGGCGCCTTACGACGTTCCGAACGTGCTCGTGCGCAAGCCGGCCGATGCCTCCGACGAGTCGCTCGCGCGTTTTCGCGGCGAAGTCGTCGATGCCGTTGCTCGATTGTTGCATGCTTGAAATTTCCGTCGTCATCCCGACGTACAACCGACTCGATACTCTGCGTCACGTAATTCCGACGCTGCTGGCGCAAGACGTGCCGAGCGAGAACTTCGAAGTGCTCGTGTGCGATTCGATGTCGATTGACGGCACGAAAGAGTACCTCGCCGGTATTTCCGCCGAGCACCCGACGATTCGCCATCTGCCCGGTCCGTACACCGGCCGCGCCGACGCGCGCAACGCGGGCATACGCCACGCGCGCGCGGACGTCGTACTCTTCAACGATGCGGATATTTTGGCGTCGCCCGACCTGCTGCGGCAGCATCTGCGGCACCATCGCGATCGGCAGCCGATCGCCGTCGTCGGCTGGGAAGTGCAGGTCAAAGACTTGCACGATTACGCCTATAAACGCGATCACTTCGACGAGCGAGGGTCGCTGCACAAGCCGTCGCGCAAAAAACTGCCGTGGCTGTACTTCCTTACCGGCAACGCGAGCGTGCGACGCGAGGATCTGCTGCGCGTGGGGTGCTTTGATGAAACGTTCACCGGATACGGTCACGAGGATTTGGAACTGGGCTATCGGCTGACGCATGCGGGCGTCACGATTCTCTACGAGCCGCTCGCAGTAAATTACCACTGCCAGGACGTTCCGCACGACGATCAAAAGGGAAAAATGAAACTCGCGGGCGCCTCGACGGTGCGGTTTTTTCGCAAGCACCCCAACTTCGACGTGCGGTTGAATCTGGGCATGACGCCGATTTCGCTCGGGGCACACGCGGCCTTAACGCGCGTTCCGTGGCTGCTCGGATATTTCGACCGGCGCGCGGCGCAATCGAAATTCGCGCGCGATCTCGTGCAGCAGTACTACTACGTGTCCGGCATCAAAAGCGCCCTAGCGGAAAAAGAAAGAACATGACGAGCACCATACCAAAGCGCACGTGCGGCGCGCTGCGCGCGTCCGACGCGGGATCGACCGTGGAATTAAACGGGTGGGTCAATCGCCGGCGCGATCACGGCGGCCTGATCTTCATCGACCTGCGCGATCGCGACGGCATCACGCAAATCACGTTCGATCCGCAAAACGCGAGCTTTAAAGACGCCGAACGCCTGCGCGCCGAAGACGTCGTATCGGTGACCGGAGTCGTTCGAGCACGTCCTGCAGGCACGGAAAACGCGAAAATCCCGACCGGAGCGATCGAAGTGGGCGTGGAGTCGCTGGCCGTGCTGAGCCGTTCGCTCGTCCCGCCGTTCCCGGTCAACAGCGACGACGACGTCGACGAAAACTTGCGTCTCGAATATCGCTTCCTCGATTTGCGCCGGCCGCGCCTGCAGAAAAACATCGCGATCCGCCACCGCATTCTCAAAGCGATGCGTGACTTTTTCGACGAGCGCAACTTTCTCGAAATCGAAACGCCGATGTTGATTAAATCGACTCCCGAAGGCGCGCGGGATTACCTTGTGCCCAGCCGCGTGCATCCCGGCGCGTTCTACGCCTTGCCGCAATCACCGCAGCTGCTCAAGCAGATTCTCATGATCGCGGGCTTCGGACGTTACATGCAGATCGCGCGCTGCATGCGCGACGAAGACCTGCGTGCCGACCGTCAGCCGGAGTTCACGCAGATCGACGTCGAGATGTCGTTCTGCACCCAAGAAGACGTGCTCGAATTGATGGAGTCGTGCATGCGCTACGTGTGGAAACGCGTGCTCGACGTCGAGCTGCCGCCATTCCCGCGGATTTCGCACGCCGACGCGCTGGCCAAGTACGGCAGCGACAAGCCCGACTTGCGCTTCGGCCTCGAATTGGCCGACGTTACCGCGCTGTTCGCATCGACCGAGTTCGTCGTCTTCAAATCGGTCGTCGAAAGCCGGGGCGCGATTATCGCGCTGCGCTATCCCGGCGGCGCCACGCTTTCGCGC
>JALYTZ010000036.1 GCA_030854025.1 Vulcanimicrobiota bacterium | reverse complement strand
GAGCGGACGATCTTCGATGTCGAGCGCCATCCGCTGCGAGAGGTCGCCTTGTGCGACGGAGCCCAGAACGCGATTTGTTTCGGCCATCGGCGCAGTCAAATCATCGATAAGCGTGTTGCACGACTCGACGTACTCGAGCCAGCCGCCGCTGAGGTTGCCCACACTTGCGCGTTGCGAGATGCGCCCGTCGCGGCCCACGAGCCGGCTGACGCGCTGCAGCTCTTTGGACAAGCGCGCGTTGACCTCGATGCAATCGTTGAAGGCGGTCGCGATTTCGGCAGCGATGCCGCCGCCCTCGACCGACAAGCGGGCCGAAAAGTCGCCCTTCTGAAACGCTTTGAGGGCCGCAAGAAGTTGACGCTGGCCGGGAGCATTTGGCCCTTCGTTGCGAGAATGTGGGCCGCTAGTGGCTTTTCTTTTGGTCGTAGACGCGGTCGGCATGGGGTGCGACTCCGTAGTGGGATGCGCGGGAAATGCCCCAGAACTGCGCCGTCGAACTCGCTTATGCCTGGCAGGCCGAGCGAGCTTGCGTTCGCGGAGTGGTGCAAGCATGGGTTCGGACTTCGCCGGTGCTTGAGCCGCGAACGAGCCGTCATGTCGAGCCGCTGGATTTGCTTGCCGAGGCCAGCGGCATTCTCGCGTCATCGTTCGACGTGCGCCAGACGCTGCCGCAGATCGTCGAATTGTGCGTCCGCGAATTCGCCGACCTCTGCAGCATTAACATCCGGCGGCTTGATGGGCTGCGCGAAACGCACGAGGCTGCGCGCGACGAGCGGTCAGGAGAATCCGGCCTGGATTCGCTCATCGCCGTCCCCTTGTGCGGGCGAAACGAAATCCTGGGCACGCTGGCGCTGGGAGCGGCCGAACCCGAAGCGTTTGATTCCCAAACGCAAAAGCTGGCAACCGTGCTCGCAGTGCTTATCGCGAACGCGCTCGATCAATCGGCACTTTTCGAACGCACGCATCGTGTAGCCGACCGCCTGCAGCGTGCACTGTTGCCCGAGAAATTTCCCACAATCGACGGTGCGACGCTCCATGGTTCGTACCGTCCGGCCAGCGACGAGTCCGAAGTCGGCGGCGACTGGTACGATGCGTTCACCTTGCCCGACGGCAGAATCGCCCTCTCGCTCGGTGACGTCGCCGGTCACGGACTCGAAGCCGCTACGATTATGGGCGAAATCCGTCAGGCGATTCGATCGGTCGGCACGGGCGCTCCCGAGCCTTCCGACGTGCTCGAACACATCAACAACGTCATCAATTTGCGCTCCACGATCGGCATGGTCACCGCAATCTTCGGCTATTACGATCCGACAAGCCGATGCCTGACGTATGCGGTAGCCGGGCATCCACCCCCGATCGTTACGCTGGCGCATGGCGTAAGCGCGCTGCTTCCGGGCGGCGGGGTGCCGCTCGGAGTCGCGCCCAGCATCGACGCGGTGAATTGCCGCATCACGCTCCCGCCGGAATCGCAGATCATCTTCTATACGGACGGCCTCACCGAATACGGGCGCGATGTTCTCGCGGGCGAAGAACTTTTGCTCGCGGCGGCGTGCAGTCCGGCCGTGCGAGCGGCCGAGAACCCCGCCGAAAAACTGCAGGAAGAGATCTTTGCAACGGCATTAAATCGCGACGATGCGGCCGTTTTAACGATACGCTGCGCGGGTGGCGCGGTTCCAAGCAGGCTGCACTTTTCCTCCGTGCCGATCGTAGCGCCGTTGGTGCGCGCGTGGATGGATCACGTCGCGGACGTGTGCGTCTTTTCAGACGAACAACGCTTCGCGCTTTTGCTCGCCACGGGCGAAGCGGTCGCTAATGCGGTCGAACATGCGTATCGCGGCGACATGCGCGGTGAAATCACGGTGCACACGGAGATCACCCCGGAAGCGCTCGTCGTCCAGGTCGAAGATCGGGGCCGCTGGCGGCCCTTTCAAAAGCGCGACGAACGCGGTCGAGGGATAACGCTGATGCATCAGCTCGTCGACGGCGTACGCATTACCTCGACGCAGTCGAGCACGATCGTAAGCCTCACGATGTCGCGCCACGCCGCGGCCTGAGGTTCCCCGCTTCACAATCGAACCACTCCGGCGTACCCGGTGAGTTCCACATAGCCAACGCCCAGGTGGTTTCCATTTCGCGCGTCGGTCACGTCGACCGCACCTTCCCAATAGGTGACGCCGCCCGAAGCATCTACGAGTTCCTGATCGGCGACCGTCGGCGTTAAGCGCAATTCGCGCGCGATGCCTCGCACCGAAACGATCCATCCGCTGGGATAACGCGCATGCGTGTGGGGACTCGTCCACGAACCGGTTGCCGCGATCGTAAAATCGCGTAGCGGCAGATAGCGTACGCCTCCCGCTGCGTCGACGAGCGAACCGCTCGACTGCGGCGTCACGCTTCCATCGGTGCGGCGCAAGCGGTAGAGCATGATGTCACGACGGTCGTCGAGTTGAAGCGAAAACCAATCCCAGCCGGACTGATCGCTCTGCAGCTCGTCCGAGCCGTACTCGTGATCCATCCACGAAATTCCGCTGACGCGATAGGTTCGCCCTCCCGCGCGCAGCGTGCCCGCGGTCGCGAGCCGCGTGAACGAGTAGTAGTGCGACGCGCACGACGCGCACGAACCTTTTCGCGAAACTCCGCCGCGCCCGTGAACTGCCGGCGGTTTACGGGGACGCTGCACGAAATCGACCGAATCGCCGCCGGCGTGCGCGCTCATGTGCATGACGTAGGCGCTTCCCTGTTTGGCGCCGATGAGACGCCAGCCATTCGCGTGCACGTCCAGCCGGCGTTCCGACGAACCGCCTTGACCGAGCGCTTCGCGCGCCAGCGTTTCATGATACGTGAAGGCGCGCGCGCGTTCGTCCGTAATGGCGAAATGCGCCGGATAGAGTTCGGTTCCGCGCCAGCGGCTTTGCCCCGGCAGCAGATGGCGCGCGTGCGGCTCGAGGCCGACCCGAAAAAACGTCAGCTCGTAGCCGAAGCTTCTCCCGTCGTTCGCTCGGACGTGCCCCGTAAAGTACCACCATTCGGTTCGATACGCATCGTGCGCTGCGTGATCGGGCGGAAAGTGAAAGTGGTACGGGGCGAGCGCGGCGGTAAACGCCATTGCGAGCGCGAGGAACTTACTCAACGCGAAGCGCCTCCGCCGTTCGAATCCGCGCCGCGATTCCGGCCGGGTAGATCGCTGCAAGCAATGCCGCTGTAACGACCATGGCGATCGCCTCGCCGAAGAACGCCCACGGTACGTGCAGTTCGATGAGCCATCCGAACGACTGCCGGTCGATCACGAAGATGAGGATCAGTGAAAGCGTAAATCCTAAAACTACGCCGGCAATTCCGGCGAGCAGTCCCACGATTACCGCTTGGGCATACACCATCGCGCGCACGTTCGCGATCGTGAATCCCAAGTATCGCAGCAGCGCAATCTCAGCGCGGCGCTCGAGGACCAACGCGAATAGCGTGCTTGCCACTCCCAGCACCGCGATTGCGATGCTGATGATGTACAGCGCGTCCGTAATCGCGAAGGTGCGGTTGAAGATTTCGATGACGTAGCCGCGAATTTCGCGATTCGTGCTGATGTTTATGGCTAACGGCGCAAGTGCCCGTTCAACGCGCGAGCGCAGCACGACCGGATCGACGCCGGGTTTAGCGTAAATCGCGATCGAGTCGACCGAGTCGTCGTGAAAGAGGCGATCGTAAATCCGGCGATCCAGCAGCATGGTGCCTTCGCTCGTCGAGTAGTCATTGTACGCAGCCGCAATCGAGAACGTCTGCACTCCCGATGGCGTTTGCAACTGCAAACGGTCTCCCACGTGCAAGGCGAAGCGCTGCTCGAACGGGTTGCTGACGGCCACCGCGTTGCTCGAACGCATGCGACGCGCGAGCGCCGGCACGTCGACGCGGCCCAGAAAGCGCAGCTTCCCGCGGGTCGCCATCGCGGCGAAGTCCGTCGCGCCCAACTGCACGAGCCGGTCGCGAAACGGAACCTCGAATCCGCGATACGTGTCGACTGCGGCCACTCCGCGAACTCGCGCCATTCGAGCCACGTCCGCCGGCGAAAAGTGACCGTGATACGACGCATCGACGGCACCCGGAGTGCTGACGTACAGGTCGGCTCCCAGCGTTTGGTTCGCCCATGCAACGACCGTCGTGCGAAAAGAACCGACCAGAATCGAGATTGCGACCATCATTCCAACGGCGATCATCAGTGAAGCGATGGCAACGGCAAAGCGTCGTTGCGACGCTCGCAGCGCCGATATCGCAAGCATGAACGCCGGGCGATATGAGATTTTGATCGCGCGAAGCAGCGCGACCGACGCGCCCAGTGCAAGCGGTACGAGCAGGGACGCGCCCGCGATGACGAGGATGGCGGCGGCGTAGCCCAGCACTGGGACGCCATCGATTGCCGGAAAGCGCGATGCGATCGCCGCGGCGGCCAGAAGCGCGACTCCCGCGAGGGCCGTAACCCGCGACCGGCCTACGATACGGTGTTCGTACCCTCCGCCGGCGCGCATTGCAATTGCCGGAGCCGTCGATGCCGCTTCGAGCGCCGGTACCACCGCTGAAACGGTGGCCAACACGACCCCCGAAAAAAACGCTTTCAGCGTGGGAACCAGCCCGTAGACGACGCCGTCGGCATGCGAACCGACGTACAGCGTCGAGACGGTGTGCGAAACGGCGCTTACCGAATAGCGTGCCAGCAGTGCACCGCCGGCCAATCCGAGCAGTGCGCCGGCGACGCCGAAGAGCGCGCCTTCGGCCAGAAATACGGCGAAGAGTTGTCGCCGTCGCGCACCCAGCGCGCGGAGCGTTCCGATTTCGGGCTTTCGCTGGACGACCGAAATGGCGACGGCGTTATAGATCAGATACATTCCGACCAATAACGCGACGTACGCAAGCGCTCCGAGGTTCAATTGAAAACTTGCCAGCAGCCGGCGAATCTCATTGGTTCGCACGCGCGGCTCTATGACCCGCTCGCCTGCGGGAACGACTTTCCGCAGCCCGCGCAGCACCTTTGGAAGCGCGGTAGGATCGGCGATCACGTCGATACGGTCGAGACGCCCGACGCTCTCGAACGCTTCCTGCGCGGTTGCAATGTCGACGAAAGCCACGCTCGAATCAACGCCCGCGGTATCTTTTGGAATGATTCCATCGATGCGGAATCGCACCCGATGCGCACCCGCGTACGCGTTCAAGCTCCCGCCGACGCGCAGACCGTACGCATCGGCAAGGCGCCGGCTCACGATGATACCGCGATCGTTGATGAACGATCCCACGTCGAGCTGAGGGCCTGAAATCGCGCGGGCTCCCGGCGGCAGAACGGCGCGCGTTATGTCGACTCCGATGACGCGCACGATCTCGCCCGCTTGCGAAGTCGGGCCGGCCGCTCCTACCGCCAGCTCGCCGGTGACGACCGGGTCGGCGCTGCGTACGCCCGGGTACCGTTGCACGCGCAGCAGCGCGCGTTCGTCGAATCCGCGACCGACTGCGAATACTTGCACGTTGACGTGGTTTGAAATGACGTCGACGCTTTGCGCGAACGAAGCGATGGCGGTCGTATTAGCCAGATCGATGGCGTATGCAATGGCAACGCCGAGCGCGACGGCGAACAGCGTGATGAACGAGCGGAGGCCGTTCCCGCGAAAATTTCCGAGGACCAGCGCTCGCAGCAGCATCGCCATTGATTACGCGACGATTCTACCGTCGCGCATGCGAATGCACCGGTCCGCGCGCGCAGCCGCCTCTTCGCTATGCGTCGCCATCAAGATCGCTTGCCCGCCGTCGGCAAGCCGCCGTAATATATCGAGCACGAGCGCGCCGTTATGCGAATCGAGGTTGCCGGTCGGTTCGTCGGCCAGCACGATTGCCGGTTCGTGAACGATCGCGCGCGCAATCGCGGCACGTTGCAACTGTCCGCCCGAAACGGTTGCAGGCGAAGCGTTCGCGCGGTCCGCAATTCCGACGGCATCGAGCGCGCGAGCGACGCGCTCGTCGACGACGCTGCGCTTCCGGCGCTGAAGCACCAGCGGCAACCCCACATTCTCAGCGATCGTGAGCGTCGGTATGAGGTTGAAAAATTGGAATACGGTGCCGATGCGGTTGCGCCGCAACCCCGTCAGCGCATCGTCGGACAGCGAAGACGTGCGCGCGCCGTCGACCCAAACATCGCCGCTCGTCGGCAGATCGATGCAACCCACCAGATTGAGCAGCGTGCTCTTGCCGCAGCCGCTGGGGCCGACCAGTGCGACGAGTTCGCCGCCTTCGACCTGCGCGCTCACGCAGTCCAAAGCGGTTACCTCACCGTCGTATCGCTTGACTGCATCGACCACTCGTACCGGCGCGCTCACCGCAGCTCCGGCGCGGCGAGCACGAGCGCCGCGTTGATTCCGCCGAAGCCGGACGAGTTCGCCAGAATGATGTTCGGCATCACGTCGATTGGCTCGCGTGAAAGGCCGAGCCGGCATTCGTCGTCGAGCTCGTACAAGTTTACGGTCCCCGGCATGCACGAATGCCGCATGCTCAGCGCCGAAATGCCGATCTCCCATGCGCCGGTCGCGCCGAGCGCATGACCGTGCTGTCCTTTCGTGGCGCTTACCGGAAGCGTGCGCGCGCGTTCGCCGAAGACGCGCTCGTAGGCGAGCGCCTCCGCGCGATCGCCGACCTTCGTCGACGAACCGTGAGCGTTCACGGCATCGACCGCGCCGGCATCGAGCCGTGCTTCACGCAGGGCACGCTCGATCGCGGCCGCCGTCTGCGAGCCGTCCGGTCGCGGCGCCGACATGTGGTGCGCGTCGTTGGTGATTCCGTACCCGAGAATTTCGGCATACAGGTTTGCGCCGCGCCGTACCGCATCGTCATAGCGCTCCAGGACGAACATGCCCGCACCTTCGGCCATCACGAATCCATCACGGTCGCGATCGAACGGACGGCTCGCCGTTGCCGGATCGTCATTGCGCGTCGACATTGCTCGCACGACCGAAAACGCGCCGAAGCTCAGCGGCGCAAGGGGCGCTTCGATTCCGCCGGCCAGCGCCGCCCGGATATCGCCGCGAGAAATGGCGCGAAACGCGTCCCCGATCGCGACCGCACCCGATGCGCACGAGTTCGCGTTCGACATGCTCGGGCCGGTGCAATTGAATTCGAGAGCGATGTTGCTCGTGACCGCGCCGCCGAAAACCGAAATCGTGAGCAGCGGCCGCACTGCTGCAAGGCCGCGCTCGGCGAACACGCCGATCTGTTCCTCGGCGAATGCCAAACCGCCGAGTGCCGAACCCGTGTAGACGCCGACTTCTTCGCCCATGCCGGCGCTGGTGAACTTGGCGTCTTCAACCGCAAGCCGCGCGGCACCGACGCCGAACTGCGAAAAGCGATCCATCCAGTGAACGCGACGGCGCTCCATGAAGTCGTTCGGGTCGAACGATTCGACCTGTGCTGCAAGCCGCGACGGAAACGCGCTCGCGTCAAAACGCGTGATTTCGCCGACCGCGACGGTTCCGGCGCACAGGTTTTTCCAAAATGCGTCCTTGCCGATTCCCAGCGGTGTGATCGCGCCGAAGCCGGTAATGACGACGCGGTGGTCAGCCATCCGCGCGTTCCGCTAAAAGCTTCATGCGCGCGAGCGTCTTGCCCGCAATGTCGTGAATAAAAAACTGCCCGGCTACGTGTCGCGCGAGCCACTCGCTCGCAATCGGTGATGCGAAGCGCACGTCGTGATCGATCGAAACGCGCGTTTGGTCGCCCAGTGACTCAAATCGCCACACCACACGCATGCCTTTGGTCCACCCGGTAAGGTGTTCGAAATAGATCGCCGGAGCGGCCGGGTCGTTGCGCTGCTGCGCGGTCCACCGAACCGGCAGTCCGATTTCGCGGCCGGCGATTCGCACGTCGCGCCGCGCAGCCATCTCGACGGTTTGAGATTCGCCGTTCCGGGCGAGCACGCGAACGAAGCGGTAGTGCGGCAAATAATCCGCCCAGCGCGCGGTATCCGAGGCGAGCGCGTAGATGCGCTGTGCCGGCGCGTCGATGACAATCGTATCGCGCAACTCACTCATGCGAGCAACTTCACAAGCGTAGCCGGCGCATACGCGCGACTCGCCGGCACGCGACCGGCTACCGCTTCCATCAGGGCCGGAGCGAGATCGGGCATGCGCTCGAAATTGCGTGCCGCTCGGCGCGCTAGAACCGGCGCACCCATAACGAATTTCACCATGCGCGCAAGCCTTCGCCGGGATGCAGTCTCGCGCCGCGTGCGCGTTTCGTACCGCGCAAATGCAGCGGCTTCGGGAGGACCTTCGCAAAGCACCGCGACAATCGCTTCGGC
>JALYTZ010000026.1 GCA_030854025.1 Vulcanimicrobiota bacterium | reverse complement strand
GGTTAACGCAACTCGTTCGGCGCAAATCGAAAGCCCGTAACTCGCATTCTCCACGTTGCAGCCGGTTACCACGCGTCCGTCACCGACGTCGACCGCAGCCCCGACGGTGAATTTCGAATACGGCGCATAGGCGTTTTCACGCGCGCGCCCGGCGTGTTCGAGCAACTCGTCAGACGACATCGCGTTGGCTTTCGTCCGCTTCGGCAAGTTCGCGCGAGCGGCCATTGGTGAAGACGCGCAACGATATGATGCGCCGTCCGCGCATGCGTTCTACCTTCAAACGCGTGTGGTCGTCAGCTTCGATCTCCTCACCTTCGCGCGGCAGACGCCCGAACAGACCGACGGTATACCCGCCGATCGTTTCGAACTCTTCATGCGGCAAACGGGTGCCGAGCTTTGCGTTAACGTCTTCGATATTTACGCCGGAGTCGACGATCGCTTCGTCGGTGCCGAGCAGACGGATCGCGTCCATTTCGTCTTCGTCGTGTTCGTCGCGAATCTCACCGACGAGTTCTTCAAGCAAATCTTCCATCGTCACCAGACCGTCGGTGCCGCCGTATTCGTCGACGACGATGGCCATCGAGAACTTATCCCGCTGCATTTCGCGAAGCAGTTCGGCGATTTTCTTATTCTCGGGAACGTGCGTGACCGGCCGCATCAGCATGCGCAACGGCGTCGAGCTAAGCGTGCCGTTTGCCAAGCTGATCAACAGTTCCCGATCGTGCACGACGCCAATGATATCGTCCTTCGACTCCTGGTAGACGGGCAGTTTCGAGTAGCCCTCGGCAATCACGACGTCGAGCGCTCGGCGCGGCGAATCGTCGATCGACACGGCCACGATATTGGGCCGCGGCGCCATCACTTCGCGCACGATCGTGTCGCCGAACTCGATGACCGAATGAATCATCTCGCGCTCTTGTTCGAGCAGCACTTTCTGTTCGGCGCCGACATTGACGATCGCGCGGATGTCGTCTTCGGTAACGAACAGCTGGCGCGCGTGTTTGATTCCGAACGGGCTCAAGATGAGATTGGTCAGAAACTGAAAGGCGCGCACGAACGGCGTTAAAATCCACGCCACCCGGCGCATCGGCATGGCCAGCCGCAACGCCCAGCGCTCGGTATCCGATACGGCGACCGTTTTAGGGACGATCTCACCAAACAGCAAAAGGATGAAGGTCATCACCGCGGTCGACGTGATTGCCCCGCCGGGGATCCGCAGTTGAATGAATAGGTAGGTTGCGAGGGAGTCGGCCGCGAGCAGTACCACGGTATTGGCGATCAGCACCGAGGTAAGGAAGCGGTTACGGTCGTCGATCAAGCCGACCATCGCCTCAGCGCTCTTGATGCCCCGCTCGACCATTGCCCGGGCGCGCACCCGGGAAACGCCAACGAGGGCAGCCTCCGATGCAGCAAAAAAAGCTGCCGCGAGGATAAGCACCACCAGTGCCGCGATTGCGAGCTCGTGCTGCTGGACTACCACGTTAAACTCGGGCTTCGGGGTGGTGGAGGGTCGTTTTCCAATGCGGGGCCATTATAGCACAACGTGCGGACGGACCAGGAAGTAGACCGCCAGCGCCACGAGCGTGCCCAGCACGGCGCCTAAGGAGACCTCGGAAACCGAGTGTATGCGCGCTTCCACGCGGCTCTGCGCAACCAGCAGCGCGACGAAGTAGGCGACCAGCGCCGCCAGCGGCTTCTGGTAAAAAAGCGCCAGAATGGTGGCCGCCGCAAAGGCCAGAGCCGCGTGCGCTGAAACGGCGCCGCCCTGCAAGGCCGATCCGCGGCCGACGAACGCCTTCGCGAAAATAGTGGCGATCGCCGTGACCGCAATGATAATGAAGGCCGTGTTAGCCGGTACCTGCGCGAGTGCATCAAACACGCGCTGGCCGCCGCTCTGAATGCTCTGATAAAAACACAGGTAGCCGACGACGACCGCACCGATCGTCGCAATGAGAACCGCTCCGGCGGCGGCGTCCTTCGCAGTTTTCGCGAGCGGATGGTGCACGACGGTAAGCAAATCGACCACCGATTCGATCGCCGTGTTGAGCAGCTCCAAACTGAGCACCAGCACGATGACGACGATGATCGCAACCACGTAGGCGCGTTCGACGTGCAGCAAAAGCGTTGCCAGCAGCACCAGCGCTGCGATGACCAGGTGCACGCGCATATTCGGCTGCGTCTTTGCCGCGTATAGAATGCCCTGGAACGCGTAGTGAAACGAACTCCAGAACTTCGTTTCGGTGATCTTGACGTATCCCGAATCGTGATGGTCGTGGTGCGGTTCCGGCGCGTTCATGCCGGTTCGTACGGCCACGGCATCGCGATGGCAGCCGCCAGCCGCCGCTCTTCACGTTCCATGCGCGCCCGCTCGCCGGCTTCTTCGTGATCGTGGCCCAGCACGTGCAAAATCCCGTGAATGAGCAGCCGGTACAGTTCGTCCTGCAACGCGGCATCGTAGGCCCCGGCTTGGCGCTGGGCCGTCTCAACGCTGATGACCACGTCACCCAAAAGGCGCTCGCCTCCGCCCGAAAGATGAGGATCCTCGTCGGAGAGCAGGGGGAAACTCAAGACGTCGGTCGCGGAATCTTTCCCGCGGTGCAGGCGATTGAGCTTGCGAATTTCCCGATCGCCGACCAGCGAGAGCGAAAGCGACGACTCTTCTTCACCCGCCGCCAGCAGTAAATCGCGAGCCGTGGATTTTAGCTTGTTCGAGTCGACGCCTTTCCCGCGCGTCGCGTTACGATAATGGATCACTGCAGCTCGCCGGGTTCGCGCGCGTACGCGCGGATGATCTTCGCAATGAGCGGGTGGCGCACGACGTCGCCCTCGTTCAGCTCCACAACGCCGATATCTTCGATACCCGCAAACCTGCGCGGAACTTCCGGTAGTCCGCTCGCCCCGCCCGACGGCAGATCGATCTGCGTGATGTCGCCGTTCACGATCATTTTCGAATTTGCTCCGAGCCGCGTCAGAAACATTTTCAGCTGCGCGCGCGTCGCGTTCTGCGCTTCATCCAAAATGACGAACGCATCCGAAAGCGTCCGTCCGCGCATGTAAGCCAGCGGCGCTACTTCGATCGTTCCGCGGTCGATGTACTTAGCGACGATGCTTTCGTCCAAGCATTCCGCCAGCGCGTCGTAAAGCGGCCGCAAGTACGGGTCAACCTTCTCTTTCAAATCGCCCGGCAGAAATCCTAAGTTCTCACCGGCTTCGACGGCAGGCCGCGAGAGGATCACTCGCGCTACTTCGCGTGCCCGCAGCGCGCGCACCGCCATGACGACTGCGAGAAAGGTTTTGCCCGTGCCCGCGGGACCGATTCCAAACGTCAGCGTGTTTTGTTCGATCGCCTGCACGAATGCACGCTGACCGTCAGTCTTTGGGCGTATCTCGCGCCCACGCTGCGTGCGAAAGAGCGTTTCGGGCAACCGCGTCGTCGCCGTTTTTTTGGCCACGTCGGACGCCGCAAGCGCGACATCGTCGGGCGTTACCTGCGAGCCGCCGACGGCCGCGTCGAGCATTCGGCCGACCACGGCGTAGGCACGGTCGACGGCGCGCCGCTCGCCATGAA
>JALYTZ010000020.1 GCA_030854025.1 Vulcanimicrobiota bacterium | reverse complement strand
TGCGATCGTTATCGGCCGGCGAATCAAAGATGCGAACGAACGCGACGCGCTCGACGCGGTTTTTGGATACACGTGTTTGAACGATATCTCCGCGCGCGATCTTCAGCGCTCGCACGGCCAATGGTTCAAGGGTAAAAGCATCGACGCAAGCGCGCCGATGGGTCCGTGGATCGTAACGCCGGATGAATTGGGCGACCCCCAGCATCTGCACATCGGCCTCACGCTGAACGGCCGGTCAAAACAGTCGAGCAACACCGATCAAATGATTTTCAAACTCCCGCGCCTGCTCGCCGAACTGAGCCGCGGCATGACGCTCGAGCCGGGCGACGTCATTGCGACGGGAACGCCCGACGGCGTCGGCTTCGCGCGTACGCCGCCTGAATTTTTTAGCGACGGCGACGTAGTGGAAATCGAGATCGAAAAGATCGGCCGGCTGCGCAACGCCATCCGAATCGCGTAACGTGCCGCCACTCCCGATAGCACTCGCCTTTTTGGCCGGAATTGGATTGGTCGCAGTTGGAATTGGTGCGCTGCTCCGGCCCGCGGGCCTCGCGCACGGTTACGGCCTCCCGGTCGAAGAACCCAACGGACTCTCCTTTGTGCGCGCAACCGGCACGCGCGACGTCGTTATCGGCGCCATTCTGATCGCCGTTGCGTATTTGCGAAGCCTCGAAGTGCTGATCGTCGTGGTCGCTGCGGGTCTCGTGCTCTCGCTCGCCGATTTTATGATTGCTTTTGTCGGCAACGGCGGCCGAATTCATCGCCAGCATGTTACGCATGTCGGCGGCGCGATTGCATTTGCAGTCATTCTCGTTCTATTGATAACGTCGATCCGGCCGTAGCGCCGCCGAAGGGTTCGCGCATGCAGCGCGGAACGCTCGGCGAATGAACGTCGCCGTTCCACGCGAGGGTGAGGCGCAGGAAGCGCGCGTTGCGCTCGTGCCTGAAACCGTTGCGAAACTCGTGCAGTCGGGGGTCGCGGTTACCGTGGAGCGAGGCGCCGGTGCGCGCGCTGCATTTCCGGACGAACTCTACGAGCGGGCCGGTGCGTCAATCGCCGACGATCCGGCGGCGCTCTCCCGTACGGCCGACATTCTCGTGAGCGTCGGACGTCCGCCCGCCGGTGCTCTGCAATCGCTGCGCAAAGGATCCGCCGTTCTTGGACTGCTCGCGCCGCTCGGCGATCCGGCGTACGTTCATAGCCTTGCCGAAGCGGAAATGACCGCGCTTTCGATGGACGCAATTCCGCGCATCACGCGGGCGCAAGCAATGGACGCACTAAGCTCGCAAAGCAATATTGCCGGGTACAAGGCGGTGCTTCTCGCCGCGTCGACGCTTCCGAAATTTTTCCCCATGCTTACGACCGCCGCGGGTACGATTCCGCCGGCAAAAGTGCTGATCTTAGGCGCCGGTGTCGCCGGCCTGCAGGCCATCGCGACCGCGCGGCGTTTGGGCGCCGTCGTTACGGCGTACGACGTGCGCGCCGCCGTTAAAGAACAGGTACAGAGCTTGGGCGCGGCATTTCTTGAATTCGATCTGGGCGCTGATGCTGAAGGAACCGGCGGCTACGCCAAAGAGCTGAGCGCCGAACAGATCGAAAAACAGCGCAGCTCAATGGTCGATGCGATCGGCGCAAGCGACGTCGTCGTTACGACTGCGCTGATACCGGGTCGGCCCGCGCCACGCCTAATCAGCGAAGAAGCCGTGGCGGCGATGCGTCCGGGGTCGGTCATCGTCGACCTGGCGGCCGAAGCCGGCGGCAACTGCGCGCTGACGCAGCCCGGTAGCACGATCGTTACGGCGAACGGCGTCACCGTCATCGGACAAACGAATCTCGCGTCGACGATGCCGTATCATGCGAGCCAGCTCTACTCGCGCAACGTGTACGCGCTGTTCGGCGTGCTGCTCAAGGACGGTGCACTCAATCTCGATATGAACGACGAGATACTGCGCGGCACGACGCTCGTGCTCGACGGCCGGATCGTAACGAACGGAGTTGCCTCGTGAACGAGTTCTTCTCGTTGCTCACGGTATTCGTGCTCGCCATTTTCGTCGGTTTCGCGTTGATTTCGAAAGTGCCCGCGACGCTGCACACGCCCCTGATGTCGGCTACGAACGCCATTCACGGCGTGGTGCTGGTCGGCGCGATCGTGCTCGTCGGACAAACATTTTCGGGCCGGCTCAACGGCCCGCTGCTGACGACGCTCGGCATTTTTGCGGTCGCGCTCGGCACGATTAACGTCGTCGGCGGGTTCGCCGTCACCGAGCGGATGCTGCAGATGTTCCGCAAACGCGAGCCGGCGAAGAAATGACGGCTGACGCGACCCTCGCGCTCGAACGGCTCGCGGAACTAGCGGCGATCGTTCTTTTCATTCTCGGCTTGCGATACCTGAGTTCGCCGGCGACCGCGCGCTACGGAAATCGGCTCGCCGCGATTGGAATGCTGCTGGCACTGGTTGCAGTCTTCACGGCAACCGGTACGCTCGGATGGTGGGCAATTGCGATCGGAATCGCGATCGGTGCGGTCGTCGGCGCCTTTGCCGCGCTGCGCGTCAAGATGACCGCGATGCCGCAAATGGTAGCGCTGTTCAACGGCGCGGGCGGCGGGGCGGCGGCCCTCATTTCTACCATAGAATTTTTTGTGTACCAAAGCGGCGGTCAGGCGTACGGAATCCCGACCGCGATGACCGCCGTCATCTCCGTATCGCTCGTGCTCAGCGCGATCATCGGCGCAATTTCGGCGGCCGGATCGGTCATCGCGTTTCTCAAGTTGCAAGAGTTGATGACGGGGCGGCCGATCACGTACGCCGGTCAGCAGATCGTTAATGGCCTGGTTGCGCTGGCCATTATCGGCTTGGGCGTTTGGATAGTTTCAGCGCACGGGCTCGTGCCGACGGATGTGTACGTGGGACTCATCGTCGCCTCACTTGCACTCGGCGTGCTCTTCGTGCTCCCGATCGGCGGGGCAGACATGCCGGTCGTGATCTCGCTGCTCAACTCATTCACCGGTTTGGCCGTCGCGATTACCGGGTTCGAGCTGGGCTATTCGGTGCTGATCATTGCCGGCGCATTAGTCGGCGCCAGCGGCACGCTGCTTACCGTGCTGATGGGCAAAGCCATGAATCGGCCGCTGAGCAACGTGCTGTTCGGCGCTTTCGGCGCGAGCGGCGGCATGGAAGTCGCGGCCGCGAGCGGAGGTCCGCAGAACGTTCGCGCGACGAGCGCCGACGATGTCGCCGTCATGCTCGCGTACGCGCATCAAGTGGTGATCGTGCCCGGGTACGGCATGGCGGTCGCGCAAGCGCAGCACAGCGTACGCGAACTTGCCGACCAGTTGGAAAAGCGCGGCGTTGCCGTCAAATATGCGATTCATCCGGTGGCCGGGCGCATGCCGGGACACATGAACGTCCTTCTCGCCGAAGCCAACGTACCATACAACCAGCTCTACGACATGGACGACATCAACCCGGAATTCCCGCGCACGGATGTTGCACTTGTTATCGGCGCGAACGACGTCACCAATCCGGCCGCGCGCAGCGTCCAAAGCTCGCCGATCTACGGTATGCCGATTCTCGACGTCGACAAAGCATCGAACGTCGTCATCCTCAAACGTTCGATGCGCTCGGGTTTCGCCGGCATCGAGAACCCGCTTTACGAAGCGCCGAATTGCACGATGCTCTTCGGCGACGCCAAAGCCTCCGTCGACGCGCTCATCGCAGCGGTAAAGAGTACGTAGTCAGCGACCGCATGCGTTTGGCGCAGGAAGCCGATCTTGCGGCGCTCGTTGCGGTAATGTCGGGTACGCCGTGGGAGAAGACAGAATACCTAAAACGGCAGGTGCGTTCCGGAAACGTCGTCGTCGCCGAAGACGCAGGCACGGTCGCCGGACTGATCGTCTGGAATCGCGAGTTTTTCGCGCTCCCGTTTATTTGGCTGGTCGCAGTGCTCCCCGCATATCGACGCCACGGGATCGCCGGAACGCTCTTCGCATTCGTCGAGACCGCGTGCGAGGGCGGACGACTGTACACGTCGACGAACCGCAGTCATCTGGTCATGCACAATTTCTTGCAGCGCCGCGGCTACCAACGCGCCGGCGAAGTGGATCTAGACCCCGGAGACCCCGAGGTATTCTATTACCTCACGCGCGCCTGACCGCTCTGCCGCGTTACCAGCGGACGTTGCGTTCGTATGCGTCGCGTGAAAAAACGGCTAAGACGAGCACGATGAGCGGGAGAACGATGTCGCCGAACCAGAGGATTGGGCCGGCGTTTCCTGGCGCGTAATTGTGGCAGCAGCGGATTTGATTGACGTGTTGAAAGGCTGCGCCGAACGAGAAGATGACGAACACGATCGTAGCCGCCAGACGCATTTCGAATCCGCGCCACAGTGCCGCAATCGCAATGACGGCTGTTCCAAACTCGGCCCACGCCAGTTCCCATTCAAACGGACTTGGAACCCAGCCGATGCTTTTTGACGCCATGCTTTGCGCGAACGCGTGGTACGCGCCGGCGTACACCATTCCAAGGCCGACCGCGTAAAAGAGTATTTCGCCCCAAAACACGTACGGCCAGCTCGTGACGCGGCGTCCGGTGCGAGCTCGCCGCAGCTTGACCGCTGCAACAACGATCGCGATGACGAAAAGCACGATGCCGAAGTTCTGCGCGACGACCGTGATGACGGCGGCAGCCTCGCCGCCTCTAGTTGCCATTGGTTACCGACCAAGCCGCAGCGTTCCACGTCGGAAGAAACGCGTTGGGATAGAATCCATGCAGCGCCGTACGATACGCGTAGATATAATCCGCGTTGAACAAATACACGATCGGCACGTCGGCGGCAACGGTCGCGCCGATTCGGCGGTAGACCGCCTTACGTTCGTGCTGCGAGGTCGCAGCAAGCGCGCGTTTTTCCAGCGCATCGACCGTAGCATTGCAGTAGCGCATATAATTGGATGCTTCTTTACAGGCGAGAATCGACGAATCATCCGGGTCGGCACCCATGGTGAACGGCACGTACGCCAAGTCGAAGTTGCCGCTGGAAAGCGTTCCTCGGGCTCCGGGTAAAAACAGTTGCGCGTTGCTGACCGATTTAATCGATACGTCGAGACCGCGCTCGCGCAGTTCTTGCTGCACGGTTGTTGCCACACGCACGCCGGTGGTGGATTCCGGAAACTGCACGTAGACGAGCGAGAACCGCTTCCCGTTCTTTTGGCGCACGCCGTCCGTCCCGCGACGCCAGCCCGCCGCATCGAACGCCGCATCGGCGGCCCGCGGATCGTACGCCGGTTCGCGAACGCTTGGGTCGAAGGCCCATGAGAACTGCGGCTGCAGCATGTTGGTGACGGGATATTTGCCGAGCGTAATCTTTTTGCTGATGCCCTCGCGATCGATCGACATGGCCAGTGCGCGCCGCACCCGTACATCGTTGAGCGGAGCGTGCGTGGTGTTGAGCGCAAGGCCTGCGGTCACGGCGGTCGGAACGTCACGGAACGCAATGCCCGTTCTGCCGCGCAAGTTCGCCTGCTGCACGGGCGCGATCAAGTTCCAGTCGAGCTGACCGGAGCCGAGCATAACCAGATTCGTCTGCGGATCGGGAATGATGCGCAGATCGAGCCGGCGAACGGCGGGCGCGCCGCGCCAGTAATGGGGATTCGCGCGGTAGAGCAGCGATTCTCCGCGGTGCCAGCTCTCGAAAATAAACGGACCGTCGCCGACGCTGGGATCGGCGTTGAACGCTGCCTGCGCAAGCGGTTCCTGTTTGCGCAGCACGTGCGCCGGAAGAACGAACTGCGGCGAGAAACCGTATGAAAAGTACGTCTGCACGGCAGGCGCCCACGCATGCTTCAGATGCAGCACGACCGTCCGGCTATTTTTTGCAACCGCTTTATCGATGAGGTCGTAACCTTCGTGCGAGCGCACCGGATTGCGCGGATCGAGAATGGCATGCAGCGTGTACAGCACGTCGCCGGCGGTTACCGGCACGCCGTCAGACCAGCGCACGCCCGTTCGCAAATGGTACGTCAGCGTGCGGCCGTCGGCGGAGATGCCCCCGTTCGAGGCGGTCGGAATAACGGCAAGCAGCGCCGGCCTAGGCCGGCCGCGCCGGTCCAAATCGATGAACGGTTCGAACGAGAGGCGCGCGATCTGCTGCTCGACCGAGCTTGCGTCCTGGTGGAGGAAAAGCGGGTTCAGATTCGTCGGATCGGCGGCGAGGTCGAAGCGGACCGAACCGGGCATGCGGGGCGCCCCAGCGCCGCTGCCTGCGTGGGCGCAGCCGGCAAGGAGCAGCAGCGCGAGCGCGGCGAGAACGGCTTTCATACGGCGCAGGTTCGCCCGAGCGCGCCAAGGGTCATGGTCGCGAGAAAAAGGCGAGAAAATTTCCGAATCGTAGCCGACGGCGTCATGCTTGCGGCCGACAGCCTCCATAATTCGTTAAAGGGGTCGCGTCGTCGAACGCAATCGTGCTGTCGCCGTCAGCATGGCATCCGGACCGCAGGACTGGCTTGATAGTGTCGATGGGCAGCTCGACGAACCGTCGCTCGCCGGCTACCACCTGTTCCCAGCGTCCGCGCTGATCTGCTCGCAAAGCTGGACCGCCTGCCCGAAGCCCGGGATGAGTTCATGCGGGCAGCGTCTATGCGCGAAACGACCGCGATCGAGAATTTCTCCTGCAGCGCGCTGCGGGGTGTTGCGTCAAATAAATCACGCGTGATAAACTACGTTGGCCGAAGATCGTTCGGTTAAACCGACGGGAAGCCGAATAGAAGTGTTATCAAGCGTCGACCTCGACGAACTCGACTTGCAGCTCTTGGACGCGTTGCAGCGCAACGCGCGCTCGACCTTTGCGGAATTGGGCGCGGTTGTCGGTCTCAAGGCGCCGGCGGTCCACGAGCGTGTCAAACGTTTGGAAGGGCGCGGCTACGTGCGCGGGTATGCGGCGCAGCTCGACAACAAGCGGCTTGGCCTGGCACTGACGGCATTCGTGAGCGCTTACACGAGCCCGGATTGCGCGTACGATGCGTTCACGGCGGCACTTTCAGCGCTGCCGGAGGTATGCGAAATTCACAGCGTCGCGGGCCAGGAATCATTCGTCCTTAAAGTCGCGACACGCGACACGGCGCACTTGGACCGGCTCCTTTCGCAGCTCAAGCTCGTCCCGGGAATGGCAAGCACGAAGACGACGATCGTACTCTCGACGCCGTTCGAGCGCGGAGGCGTCAGCGTTCAATGAGCGTCGCATCCGAAAAAGAACTTCATCCGCTGGGCACGCACCGCGTTCTCGAACCCGCCGGCGCGATGCCGCAAAGCGCGTGGAAACTCGACAGCACTCCGATTGCGCGCGACAACGAAATTTTGTGCGAGGTCGAAACGCTGAACATCGATTCGGCGTCGTTCAAACAAATACGTGACGCGTGCAACGGCGATGCCGCTGCAATTGCGCGGCACATTGCTGCCAACGTCGCAGAACGCGGCAAGCAGCACAATCCGGTAACCGGCAGCGGCGGCATGTTCGTCGGCTCCGTCCTCGAGATCGGTAAGGCCCTGCAAAATCGCGTCGACTTGCGACCCGGCGACCGGATTGCCTCGCTCGTGTCGCTCACGCTCACGCCGCTCGCGATCGAGTCCATTTCACGCGTGGACGTGCCGACCGGGCGCGTGTGGATTCGCGGAAACGCGATTCTTTTCGAAAGCGGGCTCTGGGCAAAGCTTCCGACAGACATCGATCAAAACGTCGCCTTAGCGGTGCTCGACGTGGCCGGCGCGCCGGCGCAAGTGCGCCGAATGGTCGCACCCGGGATGACGGTCGTCGTCATTGGAGCCGATGGCAAATCCGGCATGCTGTCGTGCGCGCAGGCGAAAGCGCAGGCGGGCGCGAGCGGACACGTTATCGGCGTCGCGCCGAGTGCTGCGACGCCCGCCGCTCGGCTATTGCAAGAGCAGGGTTTGGTGGACCATTTCATTGAGGCCGATGCGCGCGACGCGCTTGCCGTCAGCGCGCAAATAGCGGCGATCGTTCCCGAGTTGGCCGATTTGGTGGTCAACTGCGTGAACGTTCCCGGAACCGAACTCAGTTCGATCTTGTGCACCAAAGACGACGGCGTCGTCTACTTCTTTTCGATGTCGACCTCGTTTACGGCGGCCGCGCTGGGCGCCGAAGGCGTCGGGAAAGACGTCACCATGATCGTCGGAAACGGCTACGCGAAAGGCCACGCCGACACCGCACTGCAGACGCTGCGCGACCATCCTCATATTCGCGCCTATTTTGAAAACACGTACGCGCCCAAGAAAGAAGCACGATGAGCGAGTCCAATCACAAAAAGCCGCCGGTCGATCCGCAGACGCTGGAATACAAGCACCTCAAGCAAGGCGAGTTCTGGCGCAGCGTTCCCGCGTACGCGCAAATCGACGAGACGACGTTTCTCGATCACCTCTGGCAGCAGAAACACTCGGTAAAAACTCCCGAAGAGCTGCTCGCCGCGATAACCGGAGCAGCGGATCCGGCGTTCATCGCCGACGCGGAAGCCGGTTTCAAACACGCGCCGATGGCGGTGCGCGTCTCGCCGTACGCGATCTCGCTCATCGACTGGAGCGATCCGTACAACGATCCGATTCGCACGCAGTTCATTCCCGTAAAATCGCACATGCTGCCCGACCATCCGCGACTCACGCTGGACTCGCTGCACGAACAGGACGATTCGCCCGTTCCCGGCCTGGTGCATCGCTACGTCGACAAGGCGCTCTTCCTTCCGCTCAATGTCTGTCCGGTGTATTGCCGGTTCTGCACGCGCAGTTACGCGATCGGCCCGGATACCGAAGACGTCAGCAAAGTTTCGCTTGCAAAAACGCCCGCGCAATGGCAGGCTGCGTTCCAGTACATCGCCGAGCGTCCGGAACTCGAGGATATCGTCATCTCGGGCGGCGACACGTACCAGCTTCCGCCGAAGAACATCGAACTGATCGGTAACGCCTTGCTGGACATTCCGCACGTGCGGCGCATGCGCTTCGCCACCAAAGGTCCGGCCGTCATGCCGATGAAGATTCTCACGCACCACGAATGGCTCGACGCGCTGACTGCCGTCGTCGATCGCGGCCGTTCGATGGGTAAAGAAGTCGTTCTGCACACGCACTTCAACAGCGCCAACGAAATCACGTGGATTACGCAAAAAGCGATGGGCGAACTATTTTCGCGCGGGATTTTCACGCGGAATCAGTCGGTGCTCATTCGCGGCGTCAACGACACGAGAGAACGCATGCAGCTGCTGGTCAAACGGCTCGGCTACGTGAACGTGCATCCGTACTACGTCTACATGCACGACATGGTGAAGGGCGTCGAAGAACTTCGCACGACCGTGCAGACGGCGGTTGACATCGAGAAGTTCGTACGCGGGTCGACGGCCGGATTCAACACGCCGACGTTTGTGTGCGACGCGCCCGGCGGCGGCGGCAAGCGCGACGTGCATTCGTTCGAATACTACGATCGCGAGAACGGTATCGCCGTGTACGCCGCGCCTAGCGTGAAGCCGGGCAAAGCGTTCTTGTACTTCGATCCGATCGACAAGCTCGCGCCCGACGTGCAAGCGCGCTGGGCCGTGCCGGAAATTCAGGAACGCATGATTGACGAAGCAATCCGCAACGCCGGCGTGGGCGACGAACAACTCGTCCTGGCGTAACCCGGTCGGTTTTAGCGCGCGACGCTTCGCATCCAGATTGGGTATTTGGGGCGAAGCGTCACGATCGGCTGCGTTTCGAGTCGCGTTCGTGCGTCTAGCGTAAACGCAAACCGCCGCGCGATCGTCGCCAGCACGAGCGTCAGCTCGACCCAGGCAAACTGCTCGCCGATGCAGCGTCGCGCTCCGCCGCCAAACGGGAAATACGCGAATTCCGGAACGCTCGAATCGACCCACCGATCCGGGTCGAACCGTTCGGGGTCGATGTAGTAGCGCGGCGACCGGTGAACGAGCAGTTGACTCATCAGCACCGACGAGCCGCGCTTTAAGCGATAGCCGCCAATATCGATGTCGATTTTCGCTTCGCGTGCAATGATCCAAGCGGGCGGATAGAGTCGCAGCGTTTCACGAACGACGCGTTGCGTGAACGGGAGTCGCGCGAGCAATTCGGTGATGTTGCCGTTGGGAGCGACGACGGCGTCGGCTTCCGCGCGCAGTCGCTCCGCGATCGCCGGATTCTGCGCGAGAAGGCACCATGCCCACGTCAGCGCATTCGCCGTCGTTTCGTGACCGGCTAAAAACAGCGTCATAACCTCGTCACGAACGCGCGCATCGTCCTCCCCTAACAGCATCGAGAGCACGTCGCCTCGATCGCCGGTCTGGCGCCGCCGCTCGTCGATGAGTTCGAGTACGATGCGATCGAGCTTTGCACGTTCTCGATCGAAGGTGCGCGTCGACGGGAGCCGCAGCCGGCGCCGGATCGGTGCGAGTGGTCCGATCGCCAGCGGAAATACTTCCATGATTTTGCGCAGCGAGTCGCCAACCGAGCGCGCCGCGCCGCGTGCGTCGACCCCGAAGAGCGTCGTGGTTGCGATGCCGAGCGTCAGTTCCATCATTGCCGCGTGCATGTCGAACGTGTCGCCGTCGGGACTTGTCTCGAAGCGTTGCGCAAGATCGACCATCTGCCGTGCATAGCCTGCGATGCGAGAGGCGTGAAACGCCGGCTGCACGATGCGGCGCATCTGCCGGTGCAACGGTGGTTCGCTCGTCAGCAGCCCTTCGCCGAGCAGAAGCCGCATCGCGGCGATGCCGTGCGACTTGCTGAACTCGTGCTGACGGTGCACGAGAACCTCTTTGATCAGCTCCGGATCGTTAACGATGTAAAACTGCCGCCACGGCACTCGAAACGCGACGAGATCTCCGTATCGCGCAACGAGCGTCTGCAGCACGGAGGGGAAGCTGCGCAGCGGGCCGCGACGGAGCAGCCAAAAGGTGTGCCAGTCGCCCGGGCCGGGCGGCTGCTTCAACCGCCGGCTTTCTTCACGCGGCGCGAGCGCGACTCGAAAAATGCGACGATCGCGTCCCGATGATCGCCTTGAATTTCGACCGCGCCGTTCTTGGCGGTGCCGCCCGACCCGCACAGCTTCTTGAGTTCCTTGGCAACTGCGCTCAATTCAGCGTCGGCCAAACCGGTCACAATCGACATCATGCTGCCGCGCCGTCGCTCGCGCGAAACGCGCAGTATTCCGTCCTCGGGTGCGCGATTCTGGGTTTTGGCACGCCGCACCGGTTGCGGCGCCTGCCAGCCGTGTTCGCTCGAATATACGAGACGGCGATCGTCGTCGACCATACTCACCTCCTTCTGCAGGCGCGATGCCGGCCGCTGCCAAAGCGCCGCCTATGCACGCAGCACCGAAGCCGCCCGCGAATGCGACCCCGATCGTCGTTCCGGTCGTGCGTCGCCGCGAAGACTATCTGCAGGCCTTCCGAGCCGTTCTTGCGGCTCGGCTGTTCCACTATGCGCTCGTGCTGCTGCTCGCGCTGCTCGTACTCGACGCGGTCCGGGGGTGGCTGGGCCCGGCAAACGCGCGGGCCGACATCGCCGTGCTGATCGCAGTCGACATCGGCGTAACGGTGGTCGCTTGGGGCATCGCCTACTTGGTGACGATCGTACTCACCGCACAGAAGATGTATCACGCACACATACGCATTCAAGGAGCCGTCTACACCTTCGAGAGCGCGGGCCTTCAGTATGCCTCGTCGAACGGAAATTCTTTCACTGCATGGGATGCCTTCGCAAGCTATCGCGAAACGAGCGGTCTCATCTTACTGTTCCATCCCAATCGCCGCTTTCAACTCATTCCAAAACGCAGCATCGACCCCGCAAGACTCGCCGACCTGCGCGAACTGCTGAGCACACACATCGGCAAATAAACTCGCTTCGATCGAAGGACGGGTGGGGTCAAAAGCTTGCCGGTAGCGTCATGTGGAGGTTTTGGATGAGGAAGGAGTAGGTGTCGGCGTAGTCGTCGATTACTTTTGTGATCGGCTTTCCGCCGCCGTGGCCGGAGCGCGTGTCGACGCGCAGCAGCACCGGAGCGTCGCCGGCTTGCGCGTGCTGCATGGCCGCCGCGAATTTGAACGAGTGCGCGGGAAAGACGCGATCGTCGTGATCCGCCGTTGAGATCAGCGTCGGCGGATAGTGCGTTCCAATTTTTATATTCTGGTACGGCGAGTATTTAATAAGCGTATCGAACTGCGCTTTGGAGCACGGCGAGCAGCCGTATTCGGAAATCCATGCGTTGCCGATCGTGAAGTCTTGAAATCGCAGCATATCCATCACGCCGACGCCCGGCAGTGCAACGCCCATTAGATCCGGACGCTGCGTTTCGACCGCACCGATGAGCAGTCCGCCGTTTGACTCGCCTTTCACCGCGAGCTTCGGCGTCGAGGTATACCCTTTCGCCTTTAAATACTCCGCCGCTGCGATGAAGTCG
>JALYTZ010000209.1 GCA_030854025.1 Vulcanimicrobiota bacterium | reverse complement strand
CGTGTACGGCATATCGCTGGGCGGCTGGGCTTCGGGATCGAAGTACCCGCTGCTCGGCAGCGTTCGTTCGACCGCGCAAATGATCAGCTACGAACTTTCCATGTCGATGTCGCTCATCGGCGTGCTGATTCTTGCGGGCACGACGTCGCTTGCAGGCATCGTCAACGCGCAAGCGCGCCTGTGGTTCATCGTGCCGCAGATCATCGGTTTCGTCATCTACGTCATCACCGCCGTTGCCGAAACCAATCGCGCGCCGTTCGATTTGGTCGAGGCCGACGCGGAGCTGGTCGGCGGGTTCAACACCGAATATTCGGGATTGCGGTTCGGTCTGTTCTTCATCGCCGAATACATCAACATGCTGACGGTTTCGTGTATCGCGACGCTGCTTTTTCTCGGAGGGTGGAACCCGTTCTTCGGTCTTTCGATCATTCCGGGCATCGTGTGGTTTTTGATAAAAGTCGCGTTCTTCATGTTCCTCTACATCTGGTTGCGCGCGACGCTGCCGCGCTTTCGGTACGATCGCTTGATGGCGTTCGGCTGGAAAGTGCTGCTGCCCGCCGCGACGCTGAACTTGATCGGGACGGCGATCGTCGTCGCAATCTGGGGTTAACGAGTGCGTAAAAATCTCTGGAACATCGGCGCGATTCTTCAAGGCATGGGGATCACGTTCAAATTTATGTTCGCGAAGCGCCCGACGATCGAATACCCATCGGTGAAGAAGCAGCACGCGCCCAGATTTCACGGACTGCACGAACTTCGCCGGTACGCCGACGGCAAAGAGCGCTGCATCGGCTGCGAACTGTGTTCGAGCGCATGCCCGGCAAATGCGATTACGGTAATCGGGGCCGAAAATTCTCCGGACGATCGGCGTTCGCCGGGCGAGCGATTTGCCGCGCGTTACGAGATCGACGAACTGCGCTGCATTTTCTGCGGCATGTGCGAAGAAGCGTGCCCGACCGATGCAATTGTGCTTACGCCGCGTTTCGAAATGTCCGATTACAGGCGCGGATCGTTCGTGTACGCCAAGGATCGCCTGCTGGTGCCGCCCGAAGCCGGCGTCGGCGAAGCTCCCAGTGAACGGCCGAACGGCATTCCGTCCGATCTCGGACGCGTTGCGGACATGAAATCCACCCTCAATATCGCCGAGGGGTATTCGGCGACTTGGCGCGGCGAGATTCTCAAAACACAGCGCAAGGGACTGAGCGAACTATGATTGCGCTCTTCTGGATTCTCGGCATCGCCTTAGTTGCCAGCGCAATTTGGGTCGTGACCGCGACCAAGCCGATCTACAGCGTGGTCGGTCTGCTGCTGCACTTTGCGGCGCTGGCAATTTTTTATTTCTCGCTCTCGGCAGAATTCTTAGCCGTCGTCCAGATCATCGTGTACAGCGGCGCTATCCTGATTCTGTTCCTGTTCGTCATCGCGCTGCTCTCCAGCGGCACGGCGGCTTTCTCGATCGGGCCCGACAAGATGCCGAAGGCGTCGATTCCGGCAGCTATTTTCGTGATCGCCGGCCTCGGATTTTTGATTTACGGCGTTTCGCGCTTGACGTTCGCGCCGGTTGCGCGGGTCGTGACTTCGCCGGCCGGTCCGGTCGGAACCGCCGACGTGTTCGGATCGGTGAACGATTTCGGCCGAGCGCTTTTTACGACCAATCTCCTGCCGTTTGAAATTACGGCGTTCATTCTCATGGTGGCCGTCATCGGCGTGGTGCTGCTGGCAGGCGACGCAACGCCCTACGTGCCGACGCGAAGACGCGCGCGGCTCGTCGAACGCGAGATGCACGACGCCATCGTGCGCGCGGGAGAAGAATAATGGCTGCAGCGCTGCCGGTGGCAATCGGCAATTACATCGGGCTCTCGGCGGTCATCTTTTTCATCGGCGTTGCGGGCGTCTTGCTGCGACGGAACCCGCTCATCGTGCTGATGAGCATCGAACTGATGTGGAACGCCGCGAACCTGCTGTTCTTGACGTTTGCAAAAGCCTGGCTCAACAACGCCGGACACATTTTTGCGTTCCTGGTCATTACCGTCGCTGCCGCCGAAGCGGCCATCGGGCTCGCCATCGTCGTCATCGTATTTAGAACCGCGCAAAACGTCGACGTCGACGACGTCGCGCTCATGAAGGGGTAGGCGAGGAGTACAGTGACTCATCACGTCATGGGCGTCGACGGCACGTACCCGCTGCTATTCGTCATTTGGCTGCTTCCGCTCGCTGGAGCAATTGCATGCTGGGCGTTCGGGCCGCAACTGCGCCGCAATGCCGGCTGGCTCGGCAGCGCGGCGATCGCGCTTGCCTTCGTCGCGACGCTCTTTTCCTGGAGCGCCGGGCGGCAGAGCAGTGCGATGGCGACCGGCGCGCATCAAACGCTGTTCTCGTGGCTTCCGGGGTTCGACTTCGGGCTGCTGCTCGATCCGCTCTCGCTGATCTGGGTGCTGATCATCACCGGAGTCGGATTTCTCATTCACTTGTACTCCGTGGGCTACATGCACGGCGACAACGCGATTGCGCGATTCTTCGCGTACTTGAATTTCTTCGTATTCGCAATGCTCACGCTCGTGCTTTCGGACAATTTCGTCGGACTGCTCGTCGGCTGGGGTTTGGTCGGCCTGGCTTCGTATTTCCTCATCGGATTTTGGTTCGAAAAGCCCTCAGCCGTCGCGGCTGCGCGCAAAGCCTTCGTTATCAACGTGGTCGGCGACGTCGGCATCATGTTCGCGATCTTCGTTCTGTTCGCGAAGATTGGTTCGCTCGGTTTTGGCGACGTGTTTGCGAACGCCGGAAGTCTCGGACCGTGGCTGATCGTCGTCTGCGTCGCGCTGTTCATCGGCGCCGCCGCGAAATCGGCGCAGATTCCGCTGCATACATGGCTGCCCGACGCAATGGAAGGGCCTACGCCGGTTTCGGCGCTCATCCATGCCGCAACGATGGTTACGGCAGGCGTGTATTTGGTCGCACGCTGCTGGCCGCTTTGGAACGCATCGGCCGACGCGCAGTTGCTGGTCGGCACCATCGGCGGTTTGACCGCGCTGCTCGGCGCGCTTCTCGGAATCGCGCAATGGGACATCAAGCGAATCCTCGCGTACTCGACCATGTCTCAAATCGGCTACATGATCATGGGCGTGGGAATCGGCGCCTACCAGGCGGGCGTCGCACATTTCTTTACGCACGCCTTTTTCAAAGCGTGTCTGTTTTTGGGCTCGGGCATTATCATCCACCAATTGAGCGACGAACAGGACATTCGCCTGATGGGCGGCCTGCGCAAGCGCATGCCGTTTGTATTTTGGTGCATGCTTGCAGCCGTATTCGCGATTTGCGGAATTCCCGGATTCGCCGGGTTTTTCAGTAAGGACCTGGTGATCTACGGTACCCTGCAGCACGGCCATCCCTGGCTGTATGCCGTGGGAATTGCGACTGCGGGAATCACGGCCTACTACATGTTCAGGCTGTTCTTCGTGACGTTTTTGGGAACGTATCGCGGCGCCCTCGATCCCACGCAGGTAGGCATCAGTCGTTCGGATCTAAAAGGGCAGCCGGTCCACGGCCATGTCGAACCCGGTTCGAGCGAACCGCGCGGCGCGCATCCGGCGCATGCACCGGCCTGGATCATGAACGTGCCCGTCGGTGTCCTCGGGTTTTTCAGCATCGTCGCCGGCTACGTTCTTATCGGCGGCGAGAATTCGCCGTGGTCGACGTTCTTCGCGCACACGTTCGCGTCCGAACTCGTCGTGACGCCCGCAATAAGCGAGGGATTGACGACCGGCATCGTACTCATTTGCGTGCTTGCGGGGATCGCCGTGGCATACTCGCGCTACGCGACGAAGACGGCCCTGGCAGATGCGCCGGCGCGACTTGCGCACGAGAGCGCCCATCTTCCCGCACTGCTCACGAACCGGTACTACTTCGACGACGCAATCGAGTGGCTGTTCGTGCGCAGTTCGCAGCTTCTCGGCACGGCGTTCGGCAGATTCGTCGATCCGCACGTCATCGATGGTGCGGTGCGTGAAACGGTCTTTTCGAGCCGCTGGCTCGGCACGCTCGTTCGCAGTTTCCAGACCGGCCTCGTGCGCGCGTACGCGATCATCGTGGTCTTCGGCGCGGCCTGCTTCATTGCGTACTACGCGCTCGCCGGGGGCGCGCGCTGATGACGCTCGTACTAATCCTGCTGCCGATCGTCGTCGGCTTCGCTTTATTTTTTACGCCGAAAGACGGCCGGACGCTCCCGAAAACGGTCGGCTGTTTCGCCGCCGCGATGACGTTCTTCATACCCTTGTTTTCACAAAACGGCGGCGATTTTTCAGCGCGCTGGCTCTCGCGGCCGTTCACCGCAGCTTTCCACTTCAACTCGGGCGGCATCTCGTACTGGATCGTTCTGCTGCTCGCGGTCTGCACGTTCTCAGCGATCCTGGCGGCGAACGTGCCGCGCCTGCGTTCGTTCATTGCGCTCGTGCTCATACTCGAAGGCACGATGCTCGGCGTGTTCTGCGCGCGCGATCTGCTCGCGTTCGCGCTCTTTTGGGACCTCATGCTGATCCCGGTGTTCTTCACGCTTGTCGGCTGGGGCGAACATCGCGAAACCGCTTGGCGGTACATCATCTATAACTTCGCGGGCGGCCTCACGCTGCTGCTGGCAACCGCAGCGTTCGGCGTGCTCTACGGATCGACCGACGTAATCGGCCAGCCGGCCCACCAACTCGTCGGTGCCTGGATTCCGTGGATCTTCGCCGGATTCGCGTTCGCGTTTCTCGTCAAGACACCGGTGTTTCCGCTGCACACGTGGATGCCGGCCACCTATGCCGACTCGCCTTCGCCGATGGTTGCGGTCGTATCCGCGGTGCAGTCGAAGGCCGGACTGTACGGGTTCATCGTCATCGCGCTGCCGTTCATGCGCGGCGTCATGCAGAGTTGGCAGTGGCTGTTCATCGTCCTGGGCTTGATTTCGCTGCTGTACGGCGCGTTCGTTGCGCTCACCCAAACCGACGGCAAACGCGTCGTCGCGTATTCGTCGCTCTCGCATTTGGGATTGATTCTGCTCGCCGTGTTCAGTTTCAATACGGTGGCGCTGCAAGGTGCCGTCGTGTACATCGTGGCGCACGGACTGTTTAGCGCGGCGTTGTTTCTGGTGCTCGGTTACGTCGAGGAGCGCGAAGATACGCGTTCGCTCGTGCGGCTCGGCGGTCTGGGAAAGACGAATCCGAAACTCGCAGGTGCGTTTACGATCGCTGCGCTTGCGGCGCTCGGATTGCCCGGCTTGGCTGGATTCGTCGGTGAGATCGTGATTCTCAGCGGGGTGTTTCAAGGCGGATACGTGTGGCCGGCGGCCATTGCGCTCGTTCCGATCGTCATTGCGGCGGCGTACATGCTGCGGCTGCTGCAAGGAATGGTCAACGGCCCCGAAGTGGCCGATCTGCCCATGCGACGCGATTTAACCTTGCTCGAGGGCTTGGCGCTCGTGCCGCTGCTCGCTGCGCTGGTGTTTCTAGGCACCAACCCGCATGCCGTGCTCGCAACCTTTGCGTCGGCCCACGCTGGAGTTTTCGTACGATGAGCCTGAATATTTACACGCAAGCCGACTGGAACGCGATCGTCCCGCTTTTCGCCGTGGGCATTACGGCGCTCGTCGTGCTTTTTGCGGATTTGCTGATTCCGCGCGGGGCCAAGCGGTACATATCGATCGGCATCGCCATCATTGGGCTTGTCGTATCCGGCGTACTCGCCGCGCGCGGCTACGGTCACGACTACGATGCGTTCAACGGCGGCTTCGTTCTGGGCGGCTTCGCAGTCGTTTTCGAAGAGATCATTATCATCTCGACGCTCTTCTCACTCGTCATGTACGGCGCGATCGGACGCGAAGACCGCGTTTCCGGTTCCGTCGCGCTCATGCTGTGGAGCGCGACCGGTGCGATGCTGATGGCAGGCGCAGCGAATCTCATGACGATCTTTCTCGGGCTCGAATTGCTCTCGCTCGCACTGTACTGCTTGTGCGGAATGGCCACGCGGCCGAGTTCGCGCGAATCCGCGCTCAAGTACTTGATTCTCTCGTCCACCGCGTCCGGCTTTATGCTCTACGGCATGGCGCTGCTGTTCGGGGCGAGCGGAAGCGTCACGCTCGCGAGTTTTGCCGCGCCGGCTTTGGCCGCAAGTCCGCTGTTCTGGCTGGGCTCGGGACTCTTTCTCGTGGGCATCGCGTTCAAACTGAGCTTGGTTCCGTTTCATGTTTGGACGCCGGACGTGTACGAAGGCGCACCGTTGCCGGTCACCGCGTTCATGAGCGTGGTCACCAAAGCCGGAACGCTCGCCGTTTTCGCGCGCTTCGCGTACGCGGCGCTACCGCAGGGGGCCGCGCATGCGCTGCTGCTGCCGATTTGGATCGTAGCCGGAATCTCGATGATTGCCGGAAATCTCGGCATGCTCGCCCAAACCGACATGAAGCGTCTGCTCGCATACTCCGGAATCGCACAGATCGGCTACATCGTAGCGGCGTTGGCCGGCGGCACGCCGCTGGGCATGCGGTACGCGATTTTCTACTTGGCTGCGTACATGTTCATGAATCTGGGAGCGTTCGCGGTCGTCGCGCTCTGCTCGTCGGACAGCGAAGAGGGATCGGCGCTTGCATCGTTCCGCGGGCTCGGGCGGCGTCGGCCGGTGCTTGCCGCGGCGATGACGTTCTTCTTGCTCGCCCTTGCCGGCTTTCCGCCGACGGCGGGATTTCTCGGCAAGATTTTAATTCTCTCGACCAACGTTGGCGCGGGGTACGGCTGGCTTGCGGCGTTACTAATCGCCGGTACGGCAATTTCGCTTTACGCATACTTCAAAATCATTCGCGCAATGTATGCCCGCGAAGAAACGCGTTTCAAAGAAGTGCGTGCAAACTCGCCGCTGACGTGGATCAGCCTTGCGATCTGTTTGATCGGCGTCATCGCGATGACGTTTTATCCGCTCACGCCAAGTAATGTGCTGCCGCTCGTGAAGTAGCTGCCGGCGTGTCGGTCGAGTTTTTATCGGCGTTAGGCACGGCGGTTCGCGCGCTCCGCTCCCGCTTGGATCGCGAGCTGCAGGTCCACGGATTGCACGTCGGCCAGCATCAGATTCTGCGCGTGCTGTGGAAAGCGGAGGGCTTGACGCCGGGCGAAATCGCCGACCGGGTCGGTGTCGAAATGCCGACGGTAACCCGCACGGTGCAGCGATTGGAGCGCGCCGGCTTCATCCGGCGCGCGGCGCATCCCGCCGATGCGCGTTCCGTTCGCATCTATTTGACCGATCGCGGGCGTGATATTCGCGGCCCAGTCTCAGCGCTCTTAGAGTGCGAAGCGCGGCGCGCGCTGCGCGGCATAGCGCCCGAGCAGCGCGACGCGTTGACGGACGCGTTGAACCGCGTCGCGTCGAATTTACTTGACGACGACGGCGAAGGTGATCGTTCCCTGTGATGTTTGTCCGGCAAAGTTCACCGGATACAGCGCGAACGACGCTCCGCCGACCTGCACGGTAAATTTCGTGGCGGGCACGCCGGCCGGGAACGTCGTCGAACCGACGCCCGATGCCGGAATGCCCGTGAAATAGGTGAAGATCGTTCCGGCCGTCGTGTCTCCGCACGTATTTGTAGTCGTTCCGCACGTGGTATTGTTTGAGAGGGCGGGGTAGAGCTTTTCTTTTAATCCCTTGCTGAACGACGCCCAATTGTTGACCGTTCCGACCGGCGAGGTGCTGAGCGTGCCGTCATCGGCGAGCGTCAGAGAACCGGCGCCGGTCGTCAAGAACGCGCTCGCGAGCGTGCCTTCAGTGCCCAGGCCCGCTCCGGCCATGATGTCGCGATAATCGATCGTATATTTCACCACGCCGCCCGGGCAGGCGCCGAAGCTCGGAACGGGCGCGCCCGAGGGACAGCCGCTGGTGACCACGGTTGCGTTCTTGGTAAGCGGCACGAAGCCGGGATAGAGTTCATCATGTGTGCTGTTGGACTCCGAGTATTTCGTCGTCGCGGAGATCACGGCATCATAGCGCGTAAAGGCAACGGTACCGGCGGGAGCACTATAAACGGCCCAAAACGGAATTACCGCTAAAGATCTTTTTGGCACTTTTTCCGTTGAGGTCGTCGTTGCGCCCGCGGCGCCGACCGTAAAATTTCCCGTCGTCGCGCAGCTCGGGACGCCGCCGCCATCCGGACAAACCTGCAC
>JALYTZ010000261.1 GCA_030854025.1 Vulcanimicrobiota bacterium | reverse complement strand
AGTGAGGGTTACGTGTTCGTCGGCGACGGTGCGCTGGCGGCCGGCGCGGCGGATGCGCCCGGTGCCGGTGCCGGCGACGGGAACACGCCTGCGAAGCGCGGATCGTTCACGTCGATTTTTGCCTTCTGCAGCAAGCCCTGAATGAACGGCGAAACGAGCGGCGCTTCTTGCTGCTGACGCAACGTGAGCGCGATCTGATCGTGCACGTCGGAGAGTTTGGCTACCTTCGCCGGTTTGCGTTCGATCACTTGAATGATGTGATAGCCGAAGGGTGACTTGATCGGCGGGCTGGTTTGGTTCAGCGGAGCGGTGTACGCGTACTTCTCGAACGCGGGGACTAGGCCGCCTTTACGCTGCCAGCCCAGATCGCCGCCTTTGTCTTTGCTGCCGGGATCTTGCGAGTACTGCTTGGCTTCGGCCGCAAAGTCTTTGCCGGATTTGAGATCGGCTTCGACTTTGTTCGCGGTCTTCAAGTCGGGCACGAGGATATGACGCGCGTGCACTTCGCTCGGCGTATCGAAAGCGGCGCGATTCTTCTTGAAGTATGCGGCGATGTCGGCGTCGGAAATCTTGATGTTGCCGCCGACGGCTTTGTCGACGATCAACTGCGGACGGATCAGGTTGCGGAAGTCCGCTTCCGACATGCCGCGCGCTTTGAGCAAGGTATCGAACTCGCCGTTCGGATACTGCGTCTTATACTGGTTGACAACTTTATCGATGTCGGCATCCGAAACCGTGATGTTGTTCTGCTTGGCGTACTGGTCGAGCAGCGTGTTGGTGACCATCGTCTGCAGCACTTGGCGCGCCGACGGGCTGTTTTCGAGCTGTTTGTCGAAGTCGGCGTGGCTGACGCCCTGGCCGTTAACCGTTACGACGGAGCCGCCGCTTCCGCTGCCCTGACAGGCGGCGAGAGAAACGGTCAACAGTGCTGTGGCTACGCCCGTAAGCAGGCGGTGGACTTTGGACATGAACGCTCCAAATGTGAAAGTCGAGGTCGCAATAATGTGGGCGGGGCATAAACCCCGCAACCGCCGCCGGATTCGCGGCCCGTGGCCTCGCCCCTTTTAAGGGGGAGCTTACATCGATTCCAGGAGCTTGCGCAGCAAGGGCATCCAGAGGTCCTCGGCGCGCTGGCCGGGCTGGAGCGGCGGCAAGTCGACCAGAACCTTGCCTTCGGCGAAACGAAAGCGGTTTTTGGTGAGCGACTGGAGCTTCGGGATGGCGCTCGGTTGCAGAGCGAAGCCCGAGCCGACGCCCAGCGTGAGGCGTTTTTCGTCGACCACGACGCGCGTGACGTGCTTGTGCAGCGCGATCGCTCGCAGTTTCGTAATCTCCACCAGATTGTGAAGCGCGGTCGGAAGCGGGCCGAACCGGTCGCGAACGCCGGCGGCGACTTCTTCCACGGCGGCCTCGGACCGCGCCTTGGCGAGCTGTTGGTAGACCGCAATTTTCTGCGAAACCTGCGCGATGTACTCGTTGGGAACGTAGGCATCGATCTTGACGTCGATAACCGCCTCGCGCCGCTCTTCGGCGTCGGCGAGCTGCCCTTTGCGCACCGAAATGGCCTCGGCCAGTAACTGGCAGTACGTATCGAATCCGACCGATGCGATGAATCCCGACTGCGCCGAACCCAGCAGGTTCCCGGCGCCGCGAATTTCGAGATCGCGCATTGCGATCTGCAAGCCGCTGCCCAAATGCGTGAATTCGCGAATCGCTTCCAAACGCGCTTTGGCTTCTTCGCTGAGCGACTTGTGCGCTTGGTACAGCAAATACGCATACGCTTGATGGTTGGAGCGGCCCACCCGCCCGCGCAGTTGATAGAGCTGCGCTAATCCAAATTTATCGGCGTCGTGCACGACGATCGTGTTGACGTTCGGGATGTCGATGCCGTTCTCGATGATCGTCGTAGCTACCAGCACGTCGATATCGCCCTCGATGAATGAGGTCATGATCGGTTCGAGTTCGTGCTCGTGCATTTGGCCGTGTCCGACGGCAACGCGCGCGCGCGGCACGAGTTTCTCAAGCGCGTTCTTTATGGCGTAAATCGATTCGATGCGGTTGTGCAGGTAGTAGATTTGTCCGCCGCGGTCGATTTCGGCGGTAATCGCATGCGCAACCACCGCGTCGGACGCGGGCACCACGACCGTCTTAATCGACATGCGGTTTTTCGGCGCCGTCTGGATGAGCGAAAGATCGCGCACGCCCATCAGCGACATGTGCAGCGTGCGCGGAATGGGCGTCGCGGAGAGCGTCAGCACGTCGACCGACGTTTTCATCTCTTTGAGGCGCTCTTTGTGCATCACGCCGAAGCGCTGCTCTTCGTCGACGACGATCAGCCCGAGATCGGCGAATGCGACGTCCTTTTGCAGCAGCCGGTGCGTGCCGACGACGATGTCCACCTTGCCTTCGGCAACGTCTTTGAGCACGTCGCGCTGCTCTTTTTTCGTCTTGAAGCGTGAAAGCTCTTCGACGCGAATCGCAAAGCCGGCGAAACGCGAACTGAAGGTGCGGTAATGCTGCGATGCGAGCAGCGTGGTCGGCACGAGTACGGCGACCTGCTTTTTATCCGCAACGGCCTTGAAGGCCGCGCGAATCGCAACTTCGGTTTTACCGTATCCGACGTCACCGCACACGACGCGATCCATCGGGCGTTCTCGCTCCATGTCGGCCTTCGCGTCGTTGATCGCCTTGAGCTGATCCGGCGTTTCGTCGTAGGGAAAAACTTCTTCCAACTCGGCTTGCCACGGCGTATCCGGACCGAATGCATGACCGCGAGCAAGCTCGCGCTCCGCGTAGAGTTCCACCAGACCTTCGGCAATTTTCGCAAGCGATTCCGAGACGCGCGACTTCGTGCGCGACCAGTCGGCGCCGCCCATCTTCGAAAGCCGCGGAGAACCGCCTTCGCCGGCTGCATACTTCGTCACCTGATGCATCTGCGTGACGGGCACGAGCATGCGATCCGTACCGGCGTACCGCAGATCGAGATAATCTTGCGTTGCGCCGAGAATCTTTTCGTTGCGAAGCCCGAGATACTGGCCGATGCCGTGCACGGCGTGCACCACGTAATCGCCGACCTTGAGATCGGCCAGCGTAACCGGAACGCCTTCCTTGACCGCGCGCAGTTTTACGCGTTTTGGCGGCTGTCCGAAAATCTCACGATCCCCGAGTACGCGCAGCCGCATACCGGGAATCGAAAATCCCGCCTCCAACGACCCCTGATCGACCAGCACGACACCTCGCGTAACCCGCCCCGCTAACCCCCCATTCGCACCGCCACCGCCACCACCACCGTCAGCGCTGAGGCTACTGCTTGTCATCCTGAGTTTGTCGAAGGACGGACTCACTGCAACCCCCGCAGCGCGCACGATATCGCTCGCGCGCCCGACACCGGAGGTAACGAGCAGCACCGTATCCCCTGCATCGATCCACTCCCGCAAACGCTGTGTGAACATTTCGATCTGCCGGTTGAAATGCTCGGCCGGTTCCGTTTCGAACACGAACGATTCAACGATATCGGGAACCCATGACTGCGGCTGCGCGCTTTCAATGCCGCCGGGAAGCACCAGTGCTGCGCGCGATGCGAACGCGGCGCGCAAGTCGTCGAGGCGCGGGTACGGCGCGGCAACTTCGGCCAGCAGCGCTTCGCCGATCTCCGAATCCTTGATGGACAGCTCGCCGGAATCGACGCCGCCTAACAGCACGTGCTCTTCGCGCGCGCGTTCTTCTTCGAGCGCCTGTTCGATCGTCGCAAGCATCCCCGGCTCTTCGATGACAAGCGTCGCGTGCGGACCGAGGTAATCGAGCACGGTTTCACGTTCGTCGAACGCGAGGCCGAGCCACGGTTCCGGAACGTCGGCGCCCGTGTCCAAGTACGCGTGCATCGCTCGCGCGACGTTCGCCGGCTCGGTGAAGCGCTCGATCGCGCGTGCTCGATAGCGTTCGTCACGCGGTATTTCAAGCCACGGAATAATGTCCAGGCGATCGCGCTGCCCTTCGCTACGTTGCGACTCCACGCCGAAGGGCCGGATGCTCTCGACCGTGTCGCCGAAAAATTCTACGCGCATCGGTGCGTCGGCGGACGCAGCAAACACGTCGAGAATTCCGCCGCGTACGGCGAACTCGCCGGCGGCGCTGACGATGTCGGCGCGTTCGTAGCCCAGACGAAACAAGCGCTGCTGCGTTTCATCCCAGCCGGCGTCTTCACCGACCTTCAGCGCAAAGCGTTCGGCGGAAAAAGCCGCATGCGGCATGAC
>JALYTZ010000212.1 GCA_030854025.1 Vulcanimicrobiota bacterium | reverse complement strand
GTGCAGTCCGGCCTGCTGCGCCAGCGCGTCCGCGGTCGCGCCGACGGCGGACGGTACCGGAATCTGACGCGCGAAGAATGGCGCGAACGTGAACGGATTGACGAACGCGACTAGCAGCGTGAGCCCGAAAATGGCGGCGACCGTGTAGAGATACCATTGATGTGTGCGATCGGCAAGCCACAAGACGATGCCTGCGATGGCCCCGGCAATCACCATTGCGATCAGCGTGCCGACGAGCCAATCGCCGGCCCACGTCTGCGAGCTTTCCGTCGAAATTTCCAGAATTTTCCACATGCGGTACTCGACGAACTGCGGAAGTATTGCAGCTAAGCGCGCGATCGCCGCAAGCGCCGCGCCGAAAAAGCATCGCACCAGAAACTCGTTGCGCAGCGCTTGCCGCAAACGTCCGCGCAGCGCGGCCGCCCAACCCGAACGCCAAAACCACGCCAGCACGCCGATTTGCAATGCCAGCATAACCAGCCACACGGGGGTACGGTACCGCTCGAGGCGCACCGCCGCAGCCTGCCGCTGCGCGTCGGCCAGATCGGTCGCCGGCTGCGCGAGCAGCGCCGTGCGCGAAATGGCGTCCACGCTGCGATCCAGCGCATTCGGGCGCAGCGTGCCCGCCTGTACCGTGCCGATCACCGCGCTAAGCGCGAACAGCAGCGCGAAAACTACGCGAACGAACACGCCGCAGCTTCGTGCCACCCAAGCGCTTGCGCAACGGACGGAAATTCCGCAGCAAAGACTTTTTTACAATCCTGCGCGATCTCACGATGCTCGAGTTGCGTCCCCGGATCGGTCCGCAAATTGATGTAATGGATCCAGTCGCGGACGGTGCCTTTCATGTAAATCGTCGTGCTCGAGGCCATCGGGAGCAAAAAGCGCGCCGATTCTTTGGCGATCCCGCGCGCCAGCGCTTCGTCGTAGAGCCGGCGAGCCTGCCCGAAGTGGTCGTCCTGCGCGCGATCGAACCACTCGATCGTTTCATCCGGAAGGTCGTCGTGTGAAGACTGACGGTTTTTCGCGTCCTGACGGCGCGGATGCGCGCGTTCGATCGTCTGCACGGCGGCATATCGTTGGCTGAATTCCTGAAAGTGAAAGCTTCGATGCCGAATGATCTGAGCGCTGATGCCGCGCGTCGTTGCAATTTCAACGCACATGTCGGCCATTTCGAAGACCGACCAATGCCCGTGTCGCAAGCAGTATCGCGGCAAGCCGGCC
The DNA here is from genome assembly GCA_030854025.1 of Vulcanimicrobiota bacterium. Taxonomy (GTDB): domain Bacteria; phylum Vulcanimicrobiota; class Vulcanimicrobiia; order Vulcanimicrobiales; family Vulcanimicrobiaceae; genus JALYTZ01. The sequence goes on along the minus strand of JALYTZ010000212.1, from coordinate 1,434 downwards.
ACGTCGGGATTCTCTTGATTTTCGGGGTTGCTTACCCGCGCGCAGTAGCCCATGAGGCGTTCGGCGTCGGGCGTGCTCCAAATGAGTTTCACGGCCATGAGCATCCCTTCGCCCCGGCCGCGCCAATCGCTTGCGCCGCTATTCGCGATAGACCGAGAAGGCCGATCCGCCGGCGGCAAAAGAGACGCGGTCCCGTCCGGTCCGTTTACTGTGATACATCGCGGCGTCGGCTGCTTCGAGCAGCTCGTTCGCCGCCGTCGCGTCGTACGGGTACGATGCGACGCCGATGCTCGCCGTGATCCGCGCGCCGGCTGCGAACGGCGCCGCGCGCACCGCATCGCACAGACACTGCGCGCGTTCGATCGCAACCGTTTTCTGCACGTCGCGCACGATCGCGCAGAACTCGTCGCCGCCGTTGCGCGCCGCAACGTCGATACCGGGTATCGTGTATTCGCGCAGAAGGGCTGCCATATGATGCAGCACCGTGTCGCCGGTCGCGTGGCCGAAGGTGTCGTTCACGGCCTTGAAATGATCCGTGTCGATGAACCACAGCGAAACGGTGCTGCCGCGGGCCCTGCTCGCGAGTGCAATCTCTTCCTGCAGTCTCGTGCGAAACGCGCGCGGCGTGAAGAGGCCGGTTAGTCCGTCGTAGGTCGCGCTCGCGCGATCGGCTTCGCGCTCGACCGCAAGCGCGAACGGCGATACCGCCTGCGATACCGCCCGGACGAGGCTCTCGACGTCGCCGAACTCGTCGTTGCGCACGGACGCCGCATAAACGACCGCTGCGAGCCCGCCCTCGTCGAGCATCGGTATCGCCACCGCGGCCCGATCGGTGGGCATGAGCGCCCGGGCTGCAGGGCCTACAACGACGCGATGGCCGGAAGCCGCCGCGAGTGCCGGAAGCGTTTCGGTCCGATCGCGGGAGATTCGTACGCCAGCAAAGTGCTCGCTGCGCCCGCCGGCCGCATGAATCGCAACCAAATCGCTGACCGAGGGCACCAAGATGATGACGTCGTCAATGGCCGGCTCGAGCACCCGCAGAATTCCGTCCAACGCCGTTAGGACGTCCGAAGTGGAATTTCGTGAAGCCGCGGTCAGCACGCGAACGGCTTCGAGCACGGTCGATTCGCGCCGTTCGATGCGCGCAATGCGATTGCGCGCCGCGCCTCCGCTCGCTCGCGTGCCGATTGCCGCGCCTGCTAGGAAAACCGAGCCAAGGCCGACAAGCGTCGGAACAGCCGCAATCATTACGAACCGTCAGTGCCCCCGGCCGACGATATCGGCTATCTCGAAGGACGAATTGCCCCGTGCTGGATCCCGAAGACTGGCCACGTTTTCGCGCGCAGGCGCATCGCGCGCTTGACGACGCTCTGGATACGCTGCAGCACGTGCGCGAGCGACCCGTGTGGCGGCCCGTACCCGACGACGCTAAAG
>JALYTZ010000210.1 GCA_030854025.1 Vulcanimicrobiota bacterium | reverse complement strand
TGATGCTTCGAAGTATCACGCGATTTGTGCATCCGAGTACGCTTCGATTTGCATATGTGGGAGACCACTTTATCGTCTTCGATGCATATCCCAGCCTGTGTAGCGGCGGGGCGCCGTTTTATGTATTGAACAGAGCGTGCGACGAGGTATATCCAATCACTGACACGCCGAACGATACGGCGGGCGGCGGTGATATGGGGTGCGTTAACGCACCACGACCGGGGATACCACACGATAAAGGCAGTGGTACCAAGCCTTGGTCACAATACGACAATTCACACTAGCAACCTTATAATTGAAAGAAGCCCCCTGGCTCAAGCCCAATGCTTGGCGCGTTTCTTTGACATGAGATACCTTTCTGGCCCTCCGTCTGGGGTGACCTATCGGAGTGCCATGAAACCGGATCAAGCCCAATTGTTCGACCGCTTCCACTTCGCCGCCGGCAAGCCGCGATTGCCGCGGACGTCCCTTGCGGACGGGGTGTCGGCGCCGTGAGAGAGAAAGCGGCGTCATGACCGCCGCGATAATTGTTCCGCAGCGCCTCGCCGACGACGTCGTCTTGATTCGGCGAGATCTGCACATGCATCCCGAACTGGGATTTCAAGAACACCGCACCGCGGGAATCGTTGCCGACCGCCTGCGCCGCCTTGGGTACGACGTGCACGAAGGCATCGGTACGACCGGGGTTGTAGGCATTATGCGGGGCCCGCATCCGGGACGCACGATCATGCTGCGTGCCGACATGGACGCGTTGCCTATCATGGAAGAACGCACGCACAATTACCGCTCGCAAGCCGATGGATGCATGCACGCCTGCGGACACGATGGCCACGTTGCAATCTTGCTTGGGGCGGCCGCGCTCATTGCGGAACGGCTCGAACTGCTCGGCGGAACGGTAGCACTGGTTTTCCAGCCGGCCGAGGAAGGGCTGGGCGGCGCGCGGTCGATGATCGATGACGGCCTCATCGAACGCTTTCGCATCGAGCGGGCCTACGGGCTTCACCTTTCATCGAAATATCCAAGCGGTATGCTTGCCTTTCGGGAGGGTCCGATGTACGCATCGAGCGACTCGATTGAGATCGATGTGCTCGGCATCGGCGGACATGGTTCGGCACCGCACGATACAATTGATCCGATCTATGCCGCGGCAAACTTCATTACGTCGGTGCAGCAGATCGTTTCCCGTCAAATTGACCCGCTCGAGCCTGCCGTCGTAACCGTCGGTTCGATTCACGCCGGAACCACGCATAACGTCATTCCTCGCACGTGCCGGATGCTCGGGACGGTGCGCGCGTTCTCCGACGGCGTGCGCGCGGCGATGCCGGAACGCATCGAACGCGTGCTGCGTTCGTGTTGCGATGCTTCCGGGGCGTCGTACGAACTCGACTATATCTGGCGCTATCCCGTGACGTCGAACGATCCGGCGCAGACGCAGTACGTCCGCGCACTCGCCGTCGCAACAGCAGGCGAGGATGCCGTCTCCGATGCGACGCAACTCATGGGTGCGGAGGACTTTTCATTTTACGCCGAGCGCGTGCCGGCATGCTTTTACACCCTCGGCTCGTGCGCCGATGAAAATACCGGATATCCGCATCATTCGAGCCTCTTCGACATCGACGAAAGAGCGATGCCCACGGGCGTCGCGATGATGGCCGCAATCGCACTGGACGCACCGGGGAACGCGCCGTAAGCGACGTCTTCGACACGCCCGTTATTCCCGAGACGGTCGAGCCGCAATCGATCGACGATTACTTCGCAATCATGACTCGGGCGGTATTCCAGGCCGGCGTGAGCTGGGCGCAGATCGCGAAGCACTGGAATGCGTACAGGCGTGCTTTTTTGGATTTCGATGTCGCGCTCGTAGCGCGGTTCGGCGACGCGGAGATCGAGCGCGTTCTTGGCGAACCGGGCATCTTACGCATGCGGCGAAAGATCGAGGGCACGATCCGAAACGCAAATGCGCTTCTCGCGCTGGAACGCGAATTTGGAACGTTTCATGACTACACTGCGTCCTTCGATGCCTACGCGGCGCGCGCAAAAGACATCAAACGGCGCTTTGCGTTCATGGGGGATATGAACGTGTGGTACCTGCTCTTCCGCAGCCGCGAACCGGTTCCGCGTTTCGAGGAATGGGTAACGACGATCCCGGGAACTCATCCCCGTATGCACGAGATGGTAGACCTTGCGCGCAAATCAGGACGGTCGCCGGAGTTTTAGCCCGGCGGCGAGGGCGCCGGCGACGGTTGCGGCGCGCGTTGCGGCCGTATGAGATAGAGCCCAAAGGGTTTCGTGTAATTGAGTGCGGGCGGAAGCACGCCGTCGTAACCTTTTCCGACAATATTTTCAGGCGCGACGACGGCAACGCGCGCGCACGCCAGCAGCGACGGAACGACCGACGCATCGCCCGGCACGAGCGAATACCATACGCCGCTCTTGGCTTGGTGTGGGAGCGCCGTCCAGCCCGGCGGCGGTTTCGCGTTTATGAAATAGGTCCGTAATTGAGCGAGCATCTCCATCGCAGTGTTGCGGAGATCCGACGTGCACCCCGCTGCGCTCGTTCGAACCGCGAAGGGATCGCGCGGCGGCGACGATGGCAGCGCGTAGAGACGGAACGTTTCCTGCCCCGCCTGCTGCTGCCGGGCCACGACATACAGGCCGACCGACGGCATGAACGTGATTTGTGCCGTTGCAAACGCCGTTGTGGCCGGCGCATAGAGGTGCGCTGCAGCAACGTCCGTGCTCTGCGCCAAATGCAGCGGCAGGCAGCCGAAGAACGAGCGGAACGCTCGGCCGCGCGCACGTTGCGCAGTCACGGCACTCGCGCCGAGCAAGGTCGAGGCCAACGTCGCGCTCTGCGCCGAACCGGACCTTGGAACGATCGAGAGAGCGTACGTCGTGCCCAAACCGTGATACGTTACCGTCGCATCGGTGAAGCCCGTCGACGGCATCGCGGCAGGATATCCGGCCGCCGTTTTTGCGGCTTCGATCTGCGCGACGTACGATTTGAGTTCCGAAGAGATGTTTTGCGCGGCCGTTCTCGCCTCCGACGTGCATAACGGCGAAGCAGCCGTTACGTCGAGCGGGTTAGCGGGCGGTGACGACGGCAGCGCAGGCAGCGCACGATATCCGCCGCGCCGATTCGGTCCTCCGGCTCCTTCCCGCTGCTCGAGCCGGTCGGATAGCGACACGCCGACATGCGTGGTTCCTTGCGCGCCGGGACCGAATTTTACGGCGTACGTTATCGAGTACGTACGCGGAGTAAGCGGTCGCGCAATTGTCGGCACCGCGATGCCGCCCTGCGTTACGTAGGGTACCGCATTGGCCGGACTTGCGAAAATTCCGCCGTAGGTATCGGTAAAGTTGCTGACCGCCGCGGTCAGCGTTCCGGAGATGAGATTCGCGCTGACGCCCGCATCGAAAGTCGTAAACGCCGGTAGGTTGTTGGGATTGTTCTTCCCGGTATATTGCGCGTCGGCAAGCCATTCGAGCGA
>JALYTZ010000205.1 GCA_030854025.1 Vulcanimicrobiota bacterium | reverse complement strand
TCCCCGCATCGTAGGCGTTGCGAACCGGAACGTCTGCCGACACGCCGGTCGAATCGGTGACGTGAAGTGTCGCACGGCCGGTCTGCTGCGTCCCTTGCAGCGTAATGGTGTGCGCGGTCTGATCGATCTCCACGGTTGCTACAGACGTATCCAGCGTTGCGGTTACGTCTCCACTCGCACCGGTTATCGAAAGCACCACGGCCGGCTGCTGCAGCCCGTACGGATGCAGGTTCGCCAGCGCCGGCGTGACGACGAGAATGCCCGGAGACGGCAACGGGGACGGGGACGGGGAGGGGGAGGAGGAAACGAGCGGCGCGGGCGTGACTTGAGACAGCGCAAATACGAGCGCGAGCATGAGCATGCGCTTCGCGTTCGCACGCCGCAGCGAGCGAATCCTTCGGGAAGGTTCGTTCGGATGCACGACAAACGGCAATCGTCATGATGGCATCGCAGGATCGGGTCGATCCCGGCATCATCGAAGACATTGCCGGCGCCGGCCGCTTTGCCGCAGCACGCGGCTGGGTTCCGGCCACCGGCGGCAACTTCTCGGCGCGAATCGACGATCGGCGCATCGCTATCACGCGATCCGGTGCGCCAAAAGGATGCATCGGTCCGGACGATGTGCGCGCATTCGATCTTTCGGGACCACCGCCGGCCGGCGTTTCGGCCGAAGCACCGCTGCACGCGGCGCGGTATCGCGCCGACCCGGCAATCGGTGCCGTACTCCACGTACACTCGGTCGCCGCCACGGTACTCTCGCGCGTGCACGCGGCGGAGAACGCAATACTATTGCGCGGATACGAAATGCTTAAAGTCGTCGACGGCTGGACCACGCACGAGAGCGAAATGCGGCTTCCGATCTTCGCCAATAATCAGGACACCGCGGCCCTCGCAATTGACATCGAGCGCAGCCTCGATGCGCACGGCCCACCGGCCTACTTGCTCGCCGGACACGGGCTGTACGCCTGGGGTACGAGCATGTCTGCTGCGCTGCGCCATCTCGAAGGGTTAGAATTCTTGCTCGCGTGTCACCTGGAAGAACGGAGATTGACATGATGAATCTGACTGCTGCGGAAACCCGACTGCGCGTGTACGACGAAAACGATTCTTCGAAGCTGCTCGTAGACACCGCTGACGGCGCCGACATCGCGCGCGAACTACAGACAATCGGCGTGCGCTTCGAGCGCTGGAACGCCGACGCAGACCTTGCTCCGGGCGCAAGCCACGAAGATGTCCTCGCTGCATATGCGCGGTCGGTGCAACGGCTGCAGCGTGACTGCGGCTATCAAGCCGTCGACGTTCTTCGGCTCGAACGCGGCGCGCCGAATTCGGCGGCGATGCGCCAGAAGTTCTTGAGCGAACACCAGCACTCCGAAGACGAAGTACGCTTTTTCGTGGAAGGTAGGGGCGCATTTTACTTGCGCGCAGGCGGCAAGGTGTTCCAAACGATTTGCGTGCGCGGCGATCTGCTCGGCGTACCGGCAGGCACCAAGCACTGGTTCGACATGGGACCGGATCCCGATTTCACCGTTTTGCGCTTCTTTACGAATCCCGAGGGATGGGTCGCGCAATTCACCGGTGACGCGATCGCCGATCGTTTTCCCAAACTCGAGCCGTGACGCTGCGCTTTCGCGCGCAAGCAATTCTTACCGACATCGAGGGAACGACCGGATCGAGCGCGTTCGTACACGAGGCGCTCTTTCCGTATGCCGACGCGCATCTCGACGAATTCGTCGCGCGGCACGCCGACGAGCCGAAGGTCGCAGCCGCATTGGCTCGGGCCGCGCAAGAAGCTGGGCTCGATGCGAACGATCGCATGAGCATTGTGGCGCAATTGCACGCCTGGATTGCGGAAGACGCGAAGATCACGCCGCTCAAGACGCTTCAAGGGTATATTTGGGCCGACGGCTACGGCGAAGGCGAACTCGCGGGCCACGTCTACGAAGATGCTGCGCGCAACCTTCGCAAATGGCACGATGAAGGCTTTTCGCTCTACGTCTATTCTTCGGGCTCGATTGCCGCGCAGCAGTTGATTTTCGGCCACAGCACCGCCGGCGATTTGCGGCCGCTCTTCTCTGGCTATTTCGACACGACGATCGGCGGCAAACGCGAACGTGCTTCGTACGCGCGAATCGTCCGCGATATCGGTACGAACGCCGGCGACGTGCTCTTCTTATCCGATATCGAGGCCGAGCTGGACGCAGCGCGCGAAGCAGGCCTCCAAACCGCACAGCTCGTGCGCGCGCAAGACGAGACGAAACCCAGCCGGCGTCACGACTGGGTCAACGACTTTGACGAACTCGATCTACGCGGCGTTTCGCCCGGGTAGCAAGAGTCGCTGCCTGACGGCTTTGCTCGGTACTTTCAAGCGGTCGGCTAATCCGGTAAACACGAGCACCTGCATGCACCACCAGGTCGTGTCGATCTCGTACCAGTGCATGCCATGGCGCGCGGAGTATGGGAACGCATGATGGTTGTTGTGCCAGCCCTCGCCGAATGAGAGCAGCGCAACCAGCCAGTTGTTGGTCGACCGGTCATCCGTGCGATACGTCCGATACCCCATCGTATGCGCCGCGCTGTTCACCAGCCACGTGCTGTGGAAACTAAACACGAGCCGGGCGAAAATACCCCAAATAACCAGCGACCAGCCGCCACAGAGGAAGAGGACCGCCGCCAAAACGATTTGCAGCGGCAACGCAATGTGCGCGAGCACACGATAGAACGGATCGGCGTACAAGTCCGGAACGAAACGGATGATTTCTTCCTTCGATGGCACGGCTTCGTTGCGCCGATAAATCCACTCCATGTGCGCCCAGCTAAATCCCGGAGCGATGCTGTGCGGATCGCCGGGCTTGTCGGCGTGCGCGTGATGCTTCCGATGGATCGCAACCCATTTGATCGGATCGCCCTGAAAAGCGAGCGTTCCAAAGATGGCCAGCGCGTATTCGAGCGGTTTGCGAAGGCGGATGCTGCGGTGGGTGAGCGTTCGATGGTAGCAGAGCGTAATGCCCAAGCCCCCCGTGAGGATGTAAATTCCCGCCGCGATCGCGACTGAGGACCAGTGGAAGAACGCGGGCAGAAATGCGGCGAGGGCAACGAGATGAATCAGTCCGAGACCGATTCCGTTAATCCAGTGCTCTTTGGGCAGCTTCATGAAAACCTATCGAAAGCATCCGGGGAGCCGACAGCGGCTCCCCGATTAGTGATGTGCACGCGCCGCTCTTTACGTGTTCGCGTGTTCGGGTGACGACGGCGCCGGCGGGGGCGGAACCGATGGGATCTTGCTGAACTTGAGCTTTTCCGGATTGTCCGGATTGATTTCGGCAAGGATGTGATCGCCCGAGCCGAATCGCCCGCGCAGCATTTCTTCGGCGAGTTCGTCTTCGACCTCGCGTTGAATCGCGCGACGGAGCGGACGCGCGCCGTACTGCGGATCCCATCCCTTTTTGGCGAGCAAAATCTTCGCGTCTTCCGTAACTTCGAGGTGCATTTCTTGCGCCTTGACTTCGCGAATGACTTTGTCCAATTCGAGGCTCACGATCTGTTCGATTTCCGGACGCGTGAGCTGGTGGAACACGACGACCTCGTCGACGCGGTTGAGGAACTCGGGCCGGAACGTGAGCTTTACCTCTTCCAGCACCTTGTTTTTCATCCGCTCGTAGCCTTTGGCATCGTCGTCGCTCGAATTTTTTTGCAGACGGAATCCGATGTCCGAGGTGGTCGTCATGCCGGTTGCGCCGACGTTGCTCGTCATGATGATGACGCAGTTTTTGAAGTCGACTTGCCGGCCTTGCGAATCGGTCAAGCGGCCGTCGTCGAGCACCTGCAGCAGCAAGTTGAAAACGTCCGGATGAGCTTTTTCTATTTCATCGAGCAGCACCACCGCGTATGGCCGGCGACGAACCGCTTCAGTGAGCTGACCGCCCTCTTCGTACCCGACGTATCCCGGAGGTGCGCCGATTAAGCGGGAAACCGAATATTTTTCCATATACTCGGACATGTCGATGCGAATCATCGACTCCGAATCGTCGAACAGAAATTCAGCCAGACTGCGCGCGACTTCCGTCTTACCGACGCCGGTCGGACCCAAAAAGATGAACGATCCAACCGGGCGGTTCGGGTTTTTCAATCCCGCGCGCGAACGGCGTATCGCTCGCGTAATGACGTTGACGGCTTCGTCTTGGCCGATGACGCGCGTGTGCAGCGATTCTTTCATGTTGAGAAGCTTTTCGGTTTCGGCCTGCGCGAGCCGGCTTACCGGAATCTTCGTCCATGACGAAACGATGTAGGCGACGTCTTCCTCGGTGACTTTGATGATCTTGTCGGCTTTGGCGCGCTTCTCTTGCCACTCTTTTTCAAGACGCGACTTTTCGAGTCGCAGTTTTTCCTCGCGTTCGCGTATGGCCGACGCCTTTTCGAACTCCTGACCGTTGACCACCGATTCGCGCTCGATAACCGCTTTGCGTAGCAGCTCGTCGACATCGCGCACCTCGCGCGGAGGCAGGGTCGCCTGCAGCCGGACTCGTGAAGCCGCCTCGTCGATCAGATCGACGGCTTTGTCGGGCAGAAAGCGATCCGTGATGTACCGGTCGCCGAGCTTGGCCGCCGCCGTCAGGGCATCGTCGGTGATCTTCACCTTGTGATGCGCTTCGTAACGGTCGCGCAGACCCTTGAGAATCTCTATCGTTTCTTCGACGGTCGGCTCGCCGACCATGACGGGTTGAAAGCGCCGTTCGAGCGCCGAATCTTTTTCGATGTGCTTGCGGAACTCGTTAAGCGTGGTCGCGCCGATACATTGCAGCTCGCCGCGTGCAAGTGCGGGCTTGATGATGTTGCTCGCATCGATCGCGCCTTCGGCGGCACCGGCTCCTACCAGCGTATGCAGCTCATCGATGAACAGAATAATTTCGCCGGCCGCGCCGCGGATCTCGTCCATTACGCGCTTCATGCGTTCTTCGAATTCGCCTCGGTATTTCGTTCCCGCAACAAGTCCGGCCAGGTCGAGCGTGATAACGCGCTTGTCGCGCAGCGGCTCGGGAATATCACCCTTGATGACGCGCTGCGCGAGACCTTCAGCGATCGCCGTTTTGCCGACGCCGGGTTCGCCGATGAGCGCCGGATTGTTTTTTGTGCGGCGCGACAGAATTTGGATGACCCGCTCGATTTCACTGGCCCGTCCGATGACCGGGTCCAGTTTATTCTCACGAGCGAGGGTGGTGAGATCTCGGCCATAGGCGTCGAGCGTGGGCGTCTTCGACTTGCCCTTGGGGGCAGGCGGCTGTCCTTCGGCGCCCAGCAGCGAGGTCGTTTGGACGCGCACTTTTGCCGGATCGACGCCGAGATTGGTCAGCACGCGCGCCGCTACGCCTTCACCCTCGCGGATGAGACCCAGCAGCAGGTGCTCGGTTCCGATATAATTATGATTGAGCTGCCGCGCCTCTTCGAACGCCAGTTCGATGACTCGCTTAGCGCGCGGCGTGAAAACCATTTCCTGCTGAACCGTCTGACCACCGCGCCCAACGATCGCTTCGACTTCCTGGCGCACTTTGGCCAAGTTCACGCCGAGCGTCTCGAGCACTTTGGCCGCGAGGCTTTCGCCCTCTGAAATGATCCCGAGCAAAATATGCTCGGTTCCGATGTAGTTGTTACCGAGGCGCTGCGCTTCTTCTTGTGCCAGCACAATACTGCGCCGCGCGCGTTCGGTGAACGGTTCCCACATTGACATGGTCTGGTTTTAACTCCTCCGGGTCCGATTCACACCTGTGCGAGTTGTTACTGTCTATACCCGTCTAGGTTGCTTCTCGGGGTCGTTTTCCGTATAACCTCAACGTTTGGCGCGAAGTTTTCGATACGGCCTACTAAAGGGAGAATCGGACGCCGACGAACCCGGCAGTAGCGCCCAAATCACCGGTTGCTTTGTAAAGACGCAGTTCGATCGACGCGTTCTTGCTGAACGACTTTCCTCCGAAGACCGTGAGAACCGGACCAGTGCTGCGGTCGCTCGAAAGGTTGCCGACGCCGGCGCCTGCCCCAACATAGGCACCGCCGAAGCCGCCGCCGGTAAACCCGCGGATCTCCGCCGTAACCGCGTAACCGCCGCGACTTGTCAGCGGCACGAGCAGCGAACCTTGCAGCTCTAAAGGAAACGCCGGGATTGAATCTCCCGAGCTCACGATTACCGCTGCGCCGGTCTGGGACGGTTTGTCCTGGATGAAACCGCCGCCGGCAATCGATACGGCTGCGCTCGCCGGCGACCACATGCATGCCGCCACCGCAATGCTCTGCAGGACGGTATGGCACCACTTGGCTCGCATGCCCGCATGCTTTAGCCAAAATGAGTGGAACCCTTGCGGCGTTGAGACGATTCGAAACAGCCGGAGGGATTTGTGCCGACAGTCGATCAAGTGCGCGACGCGCTCAAAGAAGTCAAAGACCCGGAGCTCGACATGGGCATCCTCGATTTGGGACTGGTGTATGACATCAGCGCCGAAGGCGAGAATCACGAACACGTCACGGTCGTCATGACGCTGACCTCGCCGATGTGTCCGGTTGGGCCGATGTTCAAAAAATCCGTGGAAGACAAAGTCAAATCACTCGACGGCGTAAAGACGACGACCGTCGACATCACCTTTACTCCGCCATGGGATCCCCGCGAAATGGCCAGCGACGACGTGAAAATGGCCTTAGGCATCTGGTGAACTCGCTCGTCGAGTACGGGACTCGACGGTGGCTGATCGTCGTCGGCGTCATGTCGGCGACGCTGCTGCAAGTGCTTGACGCGACGATCGTCAACGTTGCGCTCCCGACCATTCAAGGAAATTTCGGAGCGAACTTCGACGAAGGCGCGTGGATTATCACCGCCTATATCATCGCGGCGGTCATCGTCATACCGCTTACGCCGTGGCTGCAGCAAGTCATGGGCCGGCGTGAATACTACGTGATGGCGATCATCGGGTTTACGATTACGTCCACGCTCTGCGGGCTCTCGACTTCGCTCGGCGAGCTCGTTTTTTTTCGGATTCTCCAAGGCCTGTGCGGCGGCGGCTTAATCGCAACCGGACAGGCGATCATGCGCGACACCTTTCCGCCCGAACAAATCGGCCGCAGTCAAGCACTCGTCTCGCTCGGTGCCATCGTCGGGCCGAGCATCGGACCCACGCTCGGCGGCATTCTCACCGACGCCCTTTCGTGGAACTGGATTTTCTACATCAATATCATTCCGGGAATCGCGTCGGCAATTCTCTGCTGGACGCTGCTGCGCAATCCCGAGCGTCAAGGGAAACCGTCGCTCGACGGCGTCGGGCTGCTGCTCATGGCAACGGGACTCGGCTCGCTTCAGTACGTTCTCGACGAGGGCGAGCGCAACGACTGGCTGCACGACGGAACGATTCGCGGGTTCGCTCTGCTTGCGGTCGCCGCTCTCATTTCGTTCGTCTACTGGGAATTGCGTGTCGCAAAGCGACCGATCGTTGATTTACGCATTCTCAAAAACAAAGTTGTCGCCGCGGGCTGCCTTCTCGCAATGGCGCTTGCCTTCTCGCTGTTCGGCGGTGTTATTCTTTCACCGCAGTTTCAGCAGTCGCTGCTGAACTTTACCGCTACGCTTTCCGGCGAATCGATTCTGATGCGCGCGCTCGCCATCGCGGCGATGACCCCGATCTGCCTGATTCTGCTCAACCGGTTCAAGGTGCAGCCCCGTATTTTGCTGGGTGCCGGCTTCTTGATCGTTGCGCTCTCGAACTACCTTAACGCGGGCATCATCACAACCGATTCCGATTTCGGAACGTTCGTATTCGTGCTCATGCTGGGCGGCGCCGGTTTCGGTTTGCTCTTCGTTCCGCTCTCCGTAACGGTGCTCACCGCCGTCAGTGGACCCGACACGCAAAAAGCAACCTCGCTGCTGAGCCTGTGCCAGCAGCTTGGCGGTTCGATTTCCACCGCAACGCTGGTGACGCTCCTGGACAGACGCGGCGCCGAACACCTGAGCCGTCTCGCGGGAGACATCAACGCGCGCAATCAGAGCGTGGGCATATTTCTCGCACACCATCGCTCGCTCGGCGAGCTTTTCGGAATCGTCTCGCGTCAGGCTGCGACCATGTCGTTTGCGGATGCATTCACCTTCATGGCGGCGGTGACGCTGCTGCTCACACCGCTGGTACTGCTGCTCAAGGCGCCGAAACGGCGCGGTCCTCCACTAGCGCAGCAGTCGTAAATTGAACGCGGCGGCGTTACGCAGTCGGCCGAACGCGCCAAACGGCACGATCGTACCGATTTCGATTCCGCGCCCGTCTTTTTTACGGCGCACACGAATATCGAACGCGGCGGCAAACTGCGCGCGCCCAAAGCCACGATACTGTGGCACGTCGCGATCGTAGGTGAGCGACGAAACGATGCTCAAGGTCTCGCGCGGCGTAAATGCCGCCTGCACGACGTACGTGCGGTACGTTGTTGGGAACGGCGGCGCGTTGTGATTGAACGATGCGCCCGCGCTTAGCGAAAGATGCGCGCCTGTTGGACGCGTCGCCCAAAACGATAGCGCACTCGCGAGCGTCCCGCGTCCGTAGTCGTAGACGGTCTCGCCTAGATCGGCCGAGGTGTCCAGCGTGGCGCGACCCAAGTGCAGCGTCGCGGCGTCGACGTGAACGCCGGCGGTGAAACGGAAATCCTGCGCAGCGCGAGCATCGAATGGATGAACGTCGTGTCCCGCATCGGCCTGCAGTCGAAACGCGCCGATCGTTCCAATGCGGCGCTGGTTGCCTGAAACGTAGAGATCATCACTTCGGCGTCCGTCGATCTGCGCGAACGAAAGTGACGAATAACCGCGGGCGTCGGCGCGCGTCAATGCATAGCGCGCATAGGTCGAACCGAACGCCCGTGAAGCGGTCAGCGACTGCGCCACCTCGCCGGTGAGGCGCTGAAATGCCGCGAGGTCGAAGCGTGCGCCGTCGGCGTCGAGCGTCTGGCCCATAGCCGCGTATCCGCGGTTCGACGTTGCGAAATGTTCCTCGAGCCCCACGCCCGGGCCGCCGTTATATCCGTCGTAACGCGCACGCGCGAACGCATACGCGTTGCGGCCGCTCGCCAAAATGACGGGCCATTCCAAGGCGGCCGCCGGCACCGGCGAATAGCCGAAGTCTTTGGCACCGGGTTTCGGAATGGCATACGTAAATGAGGCTGCCGGCTGCAACAAACTCCCGGTGCGAACTTGCGCGGCAGTAAAAAAGAGCGAAACGTGCGGCCGTATTTCGGCTTCCCGCGCGACAATCGTCGCCTCATCCG
>JALYTZ010000200.1 GCA_030854025.1 Vulcanimicrobiota bacterium | reverse complement strand
ATTTAGGCTATGCGTATCCGTTTTGGAATTACGCCAACGGCACGAATTACGAAGCGAACGTTCCGGTTCCGTATGGATTCGCGATTCCGTCGTGCGAAGTTACCGCCGTCTACGTCGGCTGGAACGGACAACGCACGTACGTACCGTACCCGGTGTTCATCGGTCTCTTCACGCAGCCGGTTACGCACGTCAATCCGAATCCCGTTCTCGCGCCGATCGCGGCGCGCCGCATCGAACCGGTAGGCCGGCGCGCCGTGCAACGCGCGGCCACGCCTTCACCGCGAGCACCGGCGACGGCGCCGCCTATCGCGGTTCCGGTCGTTAAGCCGCCGGTCGTGGCTCCGCCTGTGGTCGTTCCACCGCACGTTGTTCCGCATGCGCCCGCACCGCGGCCCAACCCTCAAGCAACGTAACCGACTGCCTCGATCGTCTCGCGCAGATCCATCGTCCCTTCGTATAGCGCGCGCCCGACGATGGCCGCATCGACGGCTTTGGGCGCGTCGTGCGCGAGCCGCCGCAAGTCGTCAACCGTTCGCGCTCCGCCGCTGGCCGTAACCCGCACGTCAGCGGCCTGCGCGACCGCCGTAAGCGCCCCGACGTCGTAGCCTTGGCCCGTACCGTCGCGCCCGATTTCGGTATGAATCACGCGCGTGATGCCCCACTGCGCAATTCGCTTGACCAGCGCGTCGCGATTGACCGGCGTGCGCTCCTGCCAGCCGCGCGTCGAAATGATTTCGCCGCGCGCATCGATACCGGCGATAACCTTATCGCCGAGTGCTCCGATGATGTTGCGTGCAGTGCGCTCGTCTTCGACCAGCAGCGTTCCCAGAATAATGTATGCGGCACCGGCGTCGAGCCGCGCGGTTGCGTGCGCGAGCGTTCGAATGCCGCCTCCGGTCTGCACCGGCACCGCGACGGCGCGGCAGATGCGCGCGATCGCATCGTGGTTCTCGCCGCTGCCGAACGCGCCGTCCAAATCAATGACGTGCAACTGCCGCGCGCCTTCGGACACAAAACGCTTTGCCCGTTCGATCGGGTCGCCGTCGTAGGTCGTTTCTCGCGTAGGATCGCCTTGCTGCATGCGAACGGTTTTGCCGCCGCGCAAGTCGATTGCTGGGATCACGATCATGGCGATTTCTCCTTTGCGAAGCGCAAAAAATTGTCGAGCAGGCGCATTCCGGTGCGCTGACTTTTCTCGGGATGGAACTGCGTTCCCATCACGTTTTCACGCGCGACGATTGCCGAGAAGCGTTCGCCGTGCGTCGCCGTCGCGACCGTTTCGTCGCCAACCGAAACGCGATACGAGTGCATGAAGTAGGCGTAATCGCGTCCGCCGATTCCTTCGACGAACGGATGATCGCCGGTTCGTTCCAGACGGTTCCACCCCATGTGCGGAACGCGCGGCGCGTCCACAAACCGTGCAACCGTCCCGCGCAGAATACCCAAGCCGCGCGTCGTTCCAAACTCTTCGCTCGCATCGAAAAGAATCTGCATGCCGACGCAGATTCCCAGGAAGGGCGCCGCAGCGCCAATCGCGTCGTGAATTGCGCGATCCAGTCCGCGTTCCTCGAGCGCCTCGATCGTCGCAGCGAACGCGCCGTCACCCGGAAGGATCACCGCTCTCGCGCGCCTCACGGCATCGGGATCGGCGGTAACGACGAAGGGCGCGTTGCGGCGTTCGAGCGCAGCCAGCAGCGAACCTAGATTGCCGCCGCCGTAATCGATAACCGCTAGCAACGCTACTCGATCGAGCCTTTCGTCGAGGGTACGTCGGCCGATGCCGTCACCGCTTTCGCCGCTCCGAACGCGCGCGCGAAACCTTTGAAGCTCGCTTCGCACAGGTGGTGGGCAACGTGTCCGTTCATAGCGATCAGATGCAGCGTGATCTTCGCATTGTCCGTAACGGCGCGAAAAAATTCGCCCACCATTTCGGTGGGCATCGCGCCGAGATTTTCGCGATCGAACGCGACGCGAAAGTTCAAGAACGGCCGCCCGGAAATGTCGACCGACGCCGCCACCAAAGCTTCGTCGAGCGGCAGCATGATCGAGCCAAAGCGCGCGATGCCCCGTTTATCGCCGAGCGCTTCGTGCATCGCCTTCCCGAGTGCGATGCCGACGTCTTCGATCACGTGGTGGTTATCCATACCATCACCGGCCGCGCGCAGATGCAGCCCGCATCCCGCATGCACCGCGAACGCTTCGAGCATGTGATCGAGAAAATCGACCGATGTTGCGACATCGACCGGTCCGCCGTCGAGATCGAGCCGCAGCTCGATCGACGTTTCTTTCGTCGCGCGCGAGACCGCGCCGGTGCGAGCGCTCACGCCGTCACGCCGAATGCGTCGACGCGCCGTTCGCCCTGCGCTGCTCGATCGGCTCGAACGGATGCACGGCCGGACCCGTATACTCCACTTGCGGACGGATCAGCCGGTTGTCGTTCAACTGTTCGAGTACGTGCGCGCTCCAGCCGGCAATGCGGCCGCACGCAAAGATCGGCGTGAACTCGTCGCCCGGGAAGCCCAGACTGTAGAACAACGGAGCCGAATAGAAGTCGACGTTCGCGTAGATGCGCCGGCCGGGCTTGGTTTCTTGCAGAACGATGTTCGAAGCGTCTTCGAGCGCGCGCGCGATTGTGTACCACTTCGGGTCGCCGGTCTGCGCAAGCTGCTTGGATTCGGATTCCAAATGCTGCGCCCGCGGATCGCGCACTTTGTACTCTCGGTGGCCCATGCCCATGATGCGATCGCCGCGCGCGAGCACTTCACGCACGTAGGTTTCGGCGCGTTCGGGTTTTCCGACTTCGAGCAGCACGCGCCCGACCGCGCTGGCTGCCCCGCCATGCGCTTCGCCTTCGAGCGTCGCCAGTGCGGCGGTGATCGCGGCATAGATGTCGGCCTTGGTCGAGGCCGTCACGCGCGCGGAAAACGTCGAAGCGTTGAAGCCGTGGTCGGCCAACAGCACGAGGTAGGTGTCCATGGCGTCCTCGGCCACCCGCGACGGCACCTCACCGCGCGTCATGTAGAGGAAGTTCGCAGCCTGCGAAAGGTCCGTGCGCGGTTCGATCGGTTCGAGGCCGCGCCGGATGCGGTTCCACATCGCGACGATCGTCGGCACTTTGGCGATCAGCTCGACCGCGGTATGCGTGTTGGACTCGTGCGCGCCGTACGGATTGACCGGCGAAAACAGCGCCAGTCCTGAAACGATCGTTCGCAGAACGTCCATCGGCCATGCGTCTTTGGGCGAACCATGCATCGCCGAAACGAGCGGTTCGGGAAGCATGCGGCGCGCGCCCAGCTCCTTCTTGAGTCCGTCCAGTTCGGCTGCATCGGGCAAATGGCCGTGCAGCAGTAAATGGATCACTTCCTCGAACGAGGCCAGCGGCGCCAAATCGTGGATGTCGTACCCGCGATAGGTCAGGCGGCCTTCTTTTCCCTCGACGTTGCTGAGCAGCGTGCTTCCGACGACGACGCCTTCGAGCCCACGATCGACTACGATACCGGTGGTAGACAGTGTACGGTTCCTCCAGGAGCGGCTTTCGCCGCAGTTCATGTTTTAGCCGGCCTGGTGGTTTCCATGCAATTGGATGGCGCCGGTTGTACCTGCGGACCTATGGCGTCCGGATCGTTACGCGGTCGTGCCGATGCCGTTTCCGCTGCGGGCCAGCGCGTTATTCACGAGGCGCCCGACCAACGATTCGTAGCCGATGCCGACGGCATTGCATGCGTCGGGCAGCAAACTGCTTGCGGTTAATCCGGGCAATGCGTTCACTTCGAGGATGTACGGCCGGCCCTCGCTGCTCACGATGAAGTCCGTGCGCGAATAGTCGCGCAGACCGATCAAGCGGTGAACCGAAAGCGCGAGCATCTGCATGCGCGCAGCCAAATCGTCGTCGATGCGCGCGGGCACGATGTGCGTGCTCCCGCCCGCGGCGTACTTCGCATCGTAGCTGTAGAATTCGTCGGCGTTGGCAATGATTTCGACGATCGGCAGCGCCTCCTCGCCGACAACACCGCACGTGTACTCACGACCGTTGATGAATTCTTCGGCCATGATTTCGTCGTAGCGATGTGAGATCTCGATCATCGCCTGCGTCCACTGCTCGTGGGTGCGTACGATCGTCACGCCCGAACTGCTGCCTTCGAAGCGCGGCTTGACGACCAGCGGTAGATCGAGCGAGCCGGGCAGCAGCGGAAGCGTGCCGCCCGACAGATCGAAGATATCCCAGGCGGCAGTCGGCAGCCCTTCGGCCGCGAGAAGTTTTTTCGTAATGTGTTTGTCCATTGCGAGCGCCGCCGCTTCGAGTCCGCTGCCGGTGTAAGGAATGCGCAGGTAATCGAGTACGCCTTGAATCTGGCCATCTTCACCGCCGGGTCCGTGAAGCGCGTTGAACACCACGTCCGGCGCGAGCGTGCGAATCGCGTCGACGAAATTCGAATCGTAGTCGAGCGAGCGCGCGTCGAAGCCCAGCGACTGGAGCGCGCGCATGACGCCCGAGCCGGTTTGGATCGAGATCTCGCGTTCGGAGCTGCTGCCGCCCATTACGACGGCAACCTTGGCCTTTTTCGTCGTCACGTTACCTGTCCTGAAACCGGCGCGGAAGAGTCGGTGAATACGCCGACCAAATGCACTTCGAGCTGCAGCTCCACGCCGAAACGTTCGAGCACGGCGCGGCGCACGCGCGCCAGCAGCGTCGCCACGTCGCACGCGCTCGCGGCAGCAACGTTGTTGATGAAGTTGGCATGCAGAGGCGAAACTTCCGCTCCGCCTTCGCGCCATCCCTTGGCGCCGGCGGCTTCGATCAGCCGCGCCGCTTTATCGCCTTCCGGGTTGCGGAAGCACGATCCCGCGTTGGGCAAAGCGATCGGCTGCGTATTCTTGCGGCGAACGAGCCGTCCGTGCATTTCGGCCCGGACCGTCGCCGGATCGCCTTTTGCAAAGAACAGTGTAACGCGCGAAACGATTGCGTCCTGCGCGAGCGTCGTGTGCCGGTAGTAGTACTGAACGGTTACCGCGTGCGCATCGGGCTTGGCGGGCGAGTGCACCCAGACTTCGCGGACGAAGTCGCCCATCTCGCGGTCGGTACCGGCATTCATCCGCAGCGAACCACCGACGCTTCCGGGAATTCCCGCGAGCGATCCGATGCCGACGGCGCCCGCCGACGCGGCTTTCGCCGTCAGCAGCGCCATGTTGGCGGACGCTCCCGCCTCTACGACGACGCTCGCGTCGTCGTTCGTAACGCCGATTTCGGCGAATTCTCCGGCAAGGCGCAGCACTAATCCGCGAATTCCGCCGTCGCCGACGAGAAGATTGCTGCCGCTGCCCAAAACGAACCACGGCACGCGCCGCTTTGCGCAGAACCGCATCAGCCGCGCGAGCATCGCGGTGCTTTCCACGACGATCCAGGCATCGGCCGGCCCTCCGATCTTCCACGACGTGTGCGGCGCGAGCGGCGCATCGAACGCGACGGCATCGCCGCAAATTTCGACGAGCGCGGCGCGGTCGGCAGCGGTGAGAACGCTCACGCCGGCGTGCGGCGCGCGTCGATCTCGTGTCCGAGACGGCACGCAACCGAAGTGATGTTCCCGGCACCGAGCATGAGGACGAGCGATCCGTGCGGCGCTTCGCGCAAAAGCCGTTCGGGCAGATCGGCGACGTCGCCCACGTAGCGCACGTCGCGTCCGCGGGCAATCAGCGGTTCGCCGATGCTGCGCTCGCTCACGCCGTCCATTACCGGCTCCGAAGCTGCATACACCGGCGCGAGATAGACCATCTCGGCTCCGCGAAGAGCGTCCGCAAAATCGCTCGCCAAGTACGCGGTGCGCGAATAGCGATGCGGCTGAAACGCGACGACGATCGGACCGCGATGGTACTGGCGCGCCGCGGCAATCGTCGCGCGAACTGCAGTCGGGTGATGCGCGTAATCGTCCACGACGATCATACGCGGACTGCGCGCGAGTATTTCAAAGCGCCGCTTCACGCCGTGAAAGGCGCGCAGGCCCGCAACGATCTTGACGAACGGAATTTCGAGCGTGCGGCCGACCGCAATTGCGGCTAGCGCATTTGCTACGTTGATGGCGCCCGGCACGTTCAACTCGACCGTCCCCAAACACATGTCGCCGACGAGCACGTCGAAGTTTGAACCGAGATCCGCAAATGAAAGCGTCGCCGGACGCACGTCGGCATCGCCGGCAAAGCCGAACGTCAGCGTCGGCGCAACCCGTTCGGCGGTCGCGAGCGACCCGCTTTGCGGATTGTCCGCACCCACGATTGCCGCGCCGTCCTCGGGCAGCTTGCGCAAGAATTCCCCGAACGATGCCACCAGCGCCGGCAGCTCCGAATCGCCGGTCAGGTGATCGTTTTCGATGTTGGTCACGACGGCGATGTTCGGTTCGAGCAGCGCGAAGGAGCCGTCGGACTCGTCGGCTTCGGTGAGAAACCACGGCGCGGTTCCGTCGTGCGCGTTCGTTCCCGTATCGATCGCAATTCCGCCCAGCACGACGCTCGCATCCACATTGCCGGCACGCAGCACCGAAGCGATCATTGCGGTCGTCGTCGTCTTTCCGTGCGTGCCGCAGATCGCGATTCCGCGGCGATCGCGCACGAGCTGCGCGAGCAGCTCGCCGCGCCGAACAATCGGCAGACCGAGCGCCTGCGCTTCGACGAATTCGGGATTCGACGGATCGATCGCCGAGCTGACGACGATGGACCGCGCGTGGCGCACGTTCGCCGCCGCATGGCCGATCGTCACCGGAACCCCCTGCGCGCGCAGCTCCGCGATGAGCGGCGTTTCTTTTACGTCCGAGCCCGAGATGCGTTCGCCGCGCGCCAGCAGAACGCGCGCGATCGCGCTCATGCCGATGCCGCCGATGCCGACGAAGTGCAGGGTTCCTCGCTCCATTATGCGCGTGCTCTTCGCGAAAGCAGCGCGTCAATCCGCGCAAGAATGGCGGCGAGCGGATCTCCCGGCGAAAGCGCGCGCGCTGCCGCACGCATCGACGCGAGTCGTGCGGGTTCCATGATCTTGGAGAGCGACCACCAAAGCGAATCTGCGTTTAAGTCGGCGTCGGCGAGAATAACGGCCGCACCGGCGCTCTCGAACGCCTGCGCATTCTTGTGCTGATGATCGCCGGTCGCATCCGGATACGGTACGAGCAGCGAGGGAATGCCGAGCGCCGCCAGCTCCCCAAGCGTCGATGCGCCCGAACGCGCGACGACCAGGTCGCTCATCGTGTACGCGTCGGACAGGTCGTCCAAATACGGCACGAGGACGATCCGGTTCTCGGCAA
>JALYTZ010000193.1 GCA_030854025.1 Vulcanimicrobiota bacterium | reverse complement strand
GCGCTCGAAACGTTTTGGATCGATGCGAACGATTCGTTCGAGCGGCGAATCGTGATTCCGGTTCGCTGGTTCGTGCGGTTCGATCGTCTGGTGGTGCGGCTGCACAATGCCGCGGCCGACTACACGCTCGAACGCGCCATACCGGTACGCCGGCTAAAAATCGCGCTGATTTCGGCTATAGCCGGTGCCGCCGTGGCCGCTTGTGCGGGAACCGGTTTTTGGCTCGAGCATCCGCACCGGATCGTACGCGTCGTCCGGGGCGCACCGGTGACGCGCGTCGTGCGCGTGCCGGGCCCCTCGGTCACCGCGCTCGCGCTCGATCAATCGGATTTGCATCCGCACGATCCACTCGTCGTTCGCTATGCCGTGCACGCGCAGCGAGGAAGTCTGCGCGTCGTCGACGTCAACGGCACGGTATGGGCGCGCGCTCCGCTTTCGCCCACCGGCGTTTCGACGATACCGCTTCCGGTTTTCGCGCACGACAAGGAGCTACGCGTCGAACTGCTGGCTGCGAAAAACGGAACGAGCGCGGCGTCCTCCGTCGGCTTTGCCGTTCGCGCAACGCCTTCACCGGCGCCCATTGCAAAAACCGCCGCAACCGACAAATCCAGTCCGATCGCAATTGACGAAACCAGTGTGTCCGCGGGCCAGAGCGTCGCGGTTCGCATTGCAGCGCATCCGCCGAATTTGCATCTTGCGTTCACGACGCAAGGCGGTCAAACGCTGCAGGACGTCGATGTCGCGCCCGATCAAAAGCAAGTGCTGTTTTCCGTTCCGCTCGACGCGCAAGGACGCATCGTGGTCGTCGCATCGTTCAAGCGCGGTCAAAGCCAAGAGGTCGTCGTGCAAAGCGTCCCGGTGAAGGCCGTGCGCTAACGATGCTGCGCTTGTCGTTCGAGGTCGACCGCCCGATCGAAGTATCGCTTCCGCTGACGGCCGTCGGTGCCGGCGTGTCGCTCGGCGTTCTAGCCTACGTCGCGCTGCAGCACGTGCGGCAGCCGCGTTCGCCACGACTTGGACCCGCCGTCACGCCGCAGCTCCATGCCGCTCCCCCGACGCTTGCACCCCTCGCGATTCAGGCCGTATTAGAACCGCCCAGTTCCGTTCGGCGCACGGAGCCGCTCGCGGTGTTCGTCGATATGCGCGAGCAAAAGCCTCGACGTTTCAGCGTTCTCTCAATCGTTGTCGCGCTTCTGATATTCGCCGCCCTCGTTTTTGCGCTCGGGCGCGGCTCGTCTACCTTTTCCGTCTCGCCGAATGCCGCGAGGCATCGCGCGACATCCGCTGTGCATGCAGTCAAAGCGCCGCCGGTTCCGCGATCGGCAGCGGCGCCTCCGGCGATCTCGCTGATACGTTCCTTCGAAGTGCAAGACGGCGTCGTCCAATCGGGCGCGCCGATCGTCGCGCGCTATCTCACCGGCGCGCGTCAGGGCCGTTTGCAGCTCCTCGATGCCGCGCAGATTCCGATCGTATCGCTGCCGTACCGCTCGGGCGGACTATCGACGTTTAAGGCGCCCATCGTTTCTCGCACTACGCCGTACCGTCTTGAATTGGCCGTGCGGCAGGGCCGCGCCGTGCAGTCGGCAAGCGTCGGGATTCTCGTCGAACCGGCGGTTTCTTCCGTTGCGCGTCCCATTGCCGAAACGGGTCCGCTGATGCACGTTTCGACGGCGCGCATCGTCGGCAACTCCACGTTGACGGTGCAGCTTTTACGCCATCCGCCGCAGCTTCAGCTTACGTTTCAAGGTCCCGACGGCGTAACGCTCGCTCGTCGCAGCGTCGTCGCCGGTGACGCGAGCGTTCAGTTTGCGGTTCCGCCGATTACGGCGGACGGCGACTTTACCGTGGTCGCCAGTTTCGATCAGGGCGCCGGCTCGCAGGTCGTCATGATGCCGCTTCGCGTGCATGTCAGGTAGCGGCGCGGCAGCTCTGCGGCGATCGCTGCCTCTTCTCGCAGCGCTCGCGATCGTATTCGCTTCGCTTGCAGTACAAATCGTGCATTCGGGTTCCGAGCGCACGCTGATGGGCGATTATCGCGCGTTCTACTGTGCCGCGCGTGTGGCGATGCATCGCGAAAATCCATACGCTTCGGCGCCGCTGCATGCATGCGAAGCGAAGCCGGTTCCTCCGCCGCTCTTCCAAGCCAAACGCAACGAAGTGCTGCCGGCTCCGCTCCCGGGATACGCCGTTGCAGCGTTCATGCCGTTCGCACTTCTGCCGTTTGCGTTTTCCGCGGCAGTATGGGCGATCGTTTCATGCGCGGCGTTCGGCATGGCCATCCGGTATTTGTGGCGCCTCAAGCTTGGCTCGATACCGCTGCTGCTCGCGGCCTTTGCACTGCCGCTCGCGGCGACGTCGCTTCCGGTCGGCGAACTTCCGCCGATCGCGCTCGCCGGGATCGCGCTGCTCGCATGGGCGATGACCAACGGGCGGCCCGCGGCAGTCGTTGCCGGCCTTGCGCTGGCAATGTGCGAACCGCAAATCGGAATCGCTGCCGCTGCTGCAACGATCGTTTTGAGCCGGCGCTTCGCGCTTGTAACGCTCCTGACGCTCGGTGGGCTCGCTCTCATTTCGCTGCTGACGCTCGGCGCGGCTGAAAACGTGCAGTACGTACGCGCCGTGCTGCCCGAACACGTCCTGGCCGAGCTTCCGCGGGCCTCCCAGTTCAGCCTGAGCTGGATCTTCGATCGTGCCGGCGCGAGCGCAACGGTTGCAATCGGTGCAGGCCGTCTGCAGTACGTGTGCGGGATCGCACTGGCGGCGCTGATTGCACGTACCAAAGCTGCACGGGAAACGCCGGCGCTCGGGATCTTCGCCGCGGCGGCGCTAGCCGTAACCGGCGGACCGTTCGTGCACTTGGATCATATCGCGCTGGCTATGCCTGCGTTACTGCTGCTTGCTCTGCGCGCACGCGCGGAACGCTCGCTCGTCATTGCCGCATGCGTCGCGCTGGCGGTTCCGCTGCTGTTTCTCGTGTCGACGCCCGCAACACTGATCGTCGTGCCGTTCATCGTCGCGTGGCTCGTAGCCGCGTTGAGCGAGGGCCGCGATGCGGCTTTGCGCGCGAGCGCGATTGGAACGCTGACGATTGCAATCGTGTTGGCGGTCGTCGCGCGCTACGGAACGGGATTGCATGCCTCCGCCATACATGCAGGCGCTGCAGCGGCGTCGGAGACGTGGGGCGCATACATCCGACGTTCCGACGTGATGGATGGGTGGGCGATTTGGCTACTCAAGATTCCGACCTGGTTCGCGTTACTGACAGCTGCGGCCCTAAGTTCGCTCAACATCCTCCCGAAAGCGTCAGCGGCGTCGTCGGATTTATATCGGGAAGCGGCGCGGGGTCTTGCGGAATAGCGGGCGCCGTGTCCTGCAGCGAAGCTGAAACGGTTGCGTCAATTTCGCTAAAGCACGAGAGCATCGTACCGATTCCCGGAGCATCGAGATAGTTTTGGCTCGCGTCGACTTGCTGGGTCGAAGTTCCCAGCGCCGTTTTAAGAACGCCTTCCACCGGCGTTTGCGCGGTGATCGACGAGAGCGTGTGGGTGAATACGAGCGGCTGCAGCAGTCCGTTGCCTTGCATGGTGACGTTTCCCGACGCGCAGGTTCCATTGGCAACGCCGACCGGTTTCCAAAACGCCGAGGTTGTAGGGCCGGGGAATTGGCCGCTGTTCAGCAGCGCGTCGCTGGTCGGCGCCACACACGACGGCACGGGAGGCGTGCTTCCTTCCAAGTTCGTGTAGAGCGCATACAAGCTGTACTGTGCGTATGGAGAGCTTTCATTGGAAACCAGACCGCTGTAGCGTACCGCGACCTGCACGCGTTCGTTGACGACGCCCGACTGCACCGTCCAAATGACGGCGTAGAGCACCAGCAGAAACAGCGGCAGCATGATGACGCTTTCGGTCATCGCTTGACCGCGAGCGCGGGTTGTGAAGTGCCGCGCGATCAATTGCATTTCACGCTCCCGCCGAGCTGCAGCTGGCCTGCGAAGGGACGCTCGGGGATAGAACTCCACCAGCCCATTGCCGCCAGAAGCCCTTGGTTTTCGGGCGTGTAGTAGAAGCCGAATTTTCCGTCCGATACGGCGGCGTTTCCGCCGTAGTCGACGTCGTACCACGAACCGTCGCCTTTATTGCCGTTTCCGTTTCCATTGCCGTCGCCTTGCCCGTCCTCACTTGCCGGGTACTCGACTTGCTGGAACGGTTTGCCGGTCAGCGGGTTGTTAATGGTGCCGACGTACATAAATTCTTGCGTCGACATCACCGTAGTCGCGGCGGCGCGTCCGATCGCCGTGTACGTGGGCGCGGTGAACTTGAAGAACGCCGGCAGAAGCGTGGGAACGTTCGCGCAGGCAACCACCTCAATCTGCATCGGCGAAAGATTTTTTGCAAGCGATGCAGGCGCATTGGTCCCGCCGCCGACGACGAATCCGCAGCAGTCGGCGCGCACGTCGGCAAGGTACTGGTCGACGCGCGGTTTTGCCGCCGTCAGCGTGTACGCGAAGCCGCAGTCACCGCCGTTGGTTTGCCCGCAGTTCTGTTGGTAGGCCGCCAGCGCAGCTTTTGCCGCCGTTACCTGATCGTCGAAGCTGGGGTTCGTGATCCGCTGCAGCAGGGTAACGTCGTTTGCATACCGCGTTACGGCGTTGGCGTACTGTGCACGCAAATTAAAGTACATCGCGCGGCAGCTCTTGTCGTCGTGGACGTCGGAGTGAACGTTGCAGCCACCGTTGCCGCGAATCGTCAGCAGCATTGCCTGCGCGATCGACCGTATGCGATACTCTTCGACCGCGGATGCGTGCAGGTCCGACTCCATTTCGTTCCACTGCGTCGCTTGAATCGAAAGGATGCCGCGAGCGGCCGCGTCGGCGGCGTTTTGCGAGCGAATCTGCCAGCGCAGCATGTTGCCGTAACTGAGCGCGAACGCCAGCATTGTGAGCACGGTCAGCGTGCCGAAGGCCCATACGGGAATGGTTTGTCCGCGTTGCGCGTGCAGGTGCTTCATGCTCCGGGACCTCCCGCCTGGCAGCCGTTGAGCGGGTGTAGCGGATAGGTTTGACCGAGTCCGGGACCCACGCCCTCGCCGTGAATCGGCATCACGTCCCAGCTATACACCAGTGGAATCGAAGCTGCGCCGCTGTACGGCAGCGTGACCGCGCCGCCTTTATCGTCGTAGGCGGTGGGATCGTAATTCGGCAGATCCGGCGGGTAGACGGCCGCCGGAAAGAGCGCCAGCAATTCAGCATAGATGCGTTCGTGGCAGGCCATGGCTTGGAACTGCGCGTTCGGCGCTACGCCGTTCTGCGGATTGTCGTAATTCCCGTCGACGTCGTCGGGACCGTCTTTGAGATACTCGGCAAAACCCATCGAGCGCAGGCTTTTCGAATGACAGTCGGTCCAGGGCGACGGGTCGTTGCAGTACCACGAAAATGCGAAATTAAAGTAGTAGGGCGGCACGTTTTGATCGTCGCCTTGGAACGGGTTGACCTGCGTATCGTATACGGTCTGCGAATCGTACGCGGCGCCTTGCGCGTCGTCGTCGTGGTTGCTCACCATGTAGCGTCCTTCCACGTTGCCCGAACTAAACGGCAGCGAATTGCCGAAAACCGAGAGCCCGGTTACGTTGAGCGTCGCTTGCGCCTGCAGCCGCTGCGGTCGAATGATCGATGCGCCGCCGTACCGATTGTTGAGCGCGCCGAATTGCGTAAAGTTGACCGGAACGTTCGTCTGCGGCGGGCTTGCCGCCGAAAACGTCACGTTAGCGGCCGGCACGTTCGGAAAGAGCTGACCGACTTGACCGAGCCCGGTGGGATCGGTAATGCCGAGCGCGTACGCGTGCGCGAATTCGAACGTCGCGCCGTCGAGCTGCATCTGATAGTAGCCCGCCAGCGCGAGCTGCAGTCCGCCGAAAATCATCAGCAGCGTAAAACTCAGCGTCACCGCCGTTTCGGCGATCGCGCTGCCGCGCGCACGCCCAGCGTGTCGTGGTCCGATCATACCGGCGGGTTCTCCGAAAGGCCTTCAAAGTTAAAGTACGCCGAATCCAAGGTTGCTTCGGTTTGCACCGCGATCGCCGTGAGCGCGGCGATCGAGAGCAGAGCGAACAGCGCCAGCACTAAGCCGTACTCCGGCAGGGCCGCACCGCTCGCATCGGCGTACAAGCGGCGGAATGCGCCGATCATTGCGTGATGATCTGCGGCGTCATGACGAATACGACATCCGTCTGGCCGTCCTGGTAACGGGTGGACTGGAACAGTTTGCCGAGCACCGGAATCGAACTGAGATACGGAACCTTGACGATCGTGCGCTGTTCCATGCGATTGATGAGACCGCCCATGATCACGCTCTGTCCGTCGTGCGTGAGCAAATCGGTGGAGAGGCGGCTTTCTTTGATGGCGGGGATGAAGAAGCCGTTGACCTGCACCGCGTTCTGATAATCGAGGTTCGAGATGTCCGGCGCAATTTTCGTTTCGATCGAACCGTCGGGCATGATCGTCGGCGTAACGTGCATTTGCACGCCGTAGTCCTTAAAGACTACGCTGACTTGTCCGAGGCCGGTGGAGAAGACGTACGGGATTTGACCGCCCACTAGAAACGTCGCTTCGTTGCCGGGCGTCGTCATTAAATTCGGCGAGGACAAGACGCGCGCGTGACCGCTCTGCAGAATCAGATCCAGCGTCGGCGCGAGAAACGTCGTTCGGAAAAACGGTCCGAGGTCGAGCGC
>JALYTZ010000149.1 GCA_030854025.1 Vulcanimicrobiota bacterium | reverse complement strand
GATTTTCCCCGTCTGCGTGAGAAACCAGAGTTCGTCGCCGGTCACTTCGGATTCCACCGGAGCCGACGTGCGCCACTCCGGGAGCAGTTCGTCGAGCGCGCGCGGATCGAGTACGGCGCCCGAAATGCCGTGCGCGCCGATGTCGCCGCCCTTTTCGATGACGAGCACTTCAAGCTCGCGTCCGGCTGCCTTCGCAAGCTGCATGAGCCGCACGGCTCCCGCCAAACTCGCCGGTCCTGCGCCGACGAATAATACATCTACCTCGAGGGAATCGCGCTCGGCCATGAGCCGGACGTTCGGCAGTTGCTAAGACGTTACTTTTAATCGGCAACCGCTGGAAGCGCCGCGATGACCGCACAAACCGCGGCGCGGTGCATCGCAAGCCGAGCGTCCCACGGTGCGCGCGTAGGCGATTCAAAGGTCAGCGCTCGGGCGGCCGCATGACGAATGACTGCAAGCGTGTACGAGAGTCCGCCGATGTCGTCGGCTTCCGCAATCGGATCGGGCAGCATTCGCCCGCGGGCGAACGACGGGCCGAGATCTTCAAGCACGAATCCCGCTGCAGCCACCGACTCGACCGCGGCGATGCCAAGGTCGGTTCCCCCGTACTCATAGCAGTAAAAGCCGGCGGCGTCGCAGTCTTCGTGAAGGTCGATTGAAAGTGGAAACTTGCGATTGCGATTCGACGTGACGATCGCGCGAGCTTCGGGGGTCGTGCCGCCGCGGCCGAAGCTCCGATTGATGTCGGCACCATCGGCACTCTCGCGCGTGCCCGCGCGAAAGCCGCTCGGGTTGGTACACGGCCAGACCCGATACGAATAGCGCCGATCGAGCGCGTCGTCTTCGAGCAGCCCGAGCAGCGCCCAGGGCCCTGCCGGCTCATCGCCGTGAACGCCGGCGCACAACGCGATTTGCGGCTTGGCGGAATCTCCGACGTCCGCACAAAGCAGCGTCCGCGGCGCATTTACGCACGCAACTTCGCGCACGGCTACTCCGCGGCTTGCGCGCAGCGTTTTAAAGCGCCGAACGAAAAGGTCGTAATCGTTCACCCGTTCGGGAACGGGTCTTCAAGCGGTTCGCGCGGCGTGGTCGCCGGGAACGATCCGTTGGGATTGCGCGCAAGCCAGAGTTTCGCCCGCGCGGCTAAATATTCGAAATCGTGATACTGCACGTTGCCGCGTTCGCGGCGCATCAGCACTACGACGGGCGAGAGCGACTGCCAGTAGTAGACGATGAGCCGTCCGAACAGATCCATAAAAATGCGTTCCGACACTAAGCCGTTCTTTAGGAGACCGCCCATGGTGTTGAACCAGTTGCACGCATCCAGCTCGACGTGTACTCGCGAATCGACGAAGCCGCGCCGTTCCAACTCGCCGCGGTACTGAGAATCTTGAAGTTTAGCGGGCAGTTCGGTCTGCACGTAGCGTAGCGCGGTTTGAATAGGGTCGCTGCGGAAGTCGCTCTCGAGTGAGAGGACCGCGTCGAGCTGATTGCCTGCGCTCATATGGCGCAACTGAATGAGCGCCGCGGTAGCGCTTGCGGCGATGACGACGAACGTTGCGAGCGTCGCAATCGTATTGAGCAGTTCGATCGACACTAGGAGCTTGTCTTGTTATGGCACATTTCCGCCTCCGAGCCGCAGATTGCCCGTATACATCGTTGCTCATCTCACGAAGCTACGGCTTCACTCCCTCTTCGCGCCTCGTCTTCGAACAATCTTCGACTCGGATGCGAAAATGGCATAACCCGACAAGCTGCTAGTCGTGTTTCCAGTCCAGCATGTCCCGCCACTGCGGCTTGGGGTAACGCTCCTTGCCTTTTATCGCTTCGACGTATTTACGCTTGCCGCTACGGTTGCCTTTGCCCATGAACAAGCCGCCGACCAGGCGATCTTCCCAGAAGTACAGCGCGCGATACCAGTTTTTTTCGCGGTCCACCGAGTACGCGGTTTCGATCTCCGGCCGGTACTCGGGAGAGAGTCCGAACTGTGTGATCGTTTGTCCCTTGAAGAGCATGCTCGAATACTCGGGAACGTCGTGGTATTTCTCGTCGCCGCCCACCATGTTGATCGCGACGACTTTGCCGTGCGCGCCGGCGTTGTTCCAGGTCCCCATGCGGTAACGCATCTCAAGGATCGGATCGTAAAAGTCGGCGATGTCGCCGGCCGCAAATATCCCCGCGATGTTCGTTTCCAGGCGATCGTTGCACAAAATGCCGTTCTTACTCGTTTCGATTCCCGTGTTCTCGGCGATGTCGGTGTTCATCGCGAGGCCGAACCCGACGCCGTAGCACTGCGCTTCGATATCGATCCCGCTTTTTAGACGCAGTTTCGTCACGACCCCGTTGTCTCGAACGAACTCCTCGATTTCATCGTGATAGTGCATGTGAACGCCGTCGCTTTTTGCCGCCGCATCGACAAACTCGCCGGCGATCTCGTCGAGCATGCGGTGAAGGAACCGCGGCCCGCGCATGATCCAATGGGTTTCCATTTTTCGCGCGACGAACGCTTCGGCCAATTCATACGCGATAAACGAACCGCCGATAGCAACGGCGGCCTTCGAGGTTTCCAGCCGCTGCGAGATAGCCTTCGTATCATCGAGGTATTGAAAGTTGTACACGTTTTCGGCGTGGGAACCGGATGCGGGGTGCGGGTTTGGGCGGCCGCCCGTGGCAATAAGCAGCGCGTCGTACGGGTAGGACGTGCCGTTGGCGGTAACGATCCGTTCTTCGGGAACCACCCGCTCGACCCGCGTGTTGCGGTACAGTTCGATGCCGTGCTGCTCGTGCCAGGCCTCGTTGCGAATGATCACCTTCGCTTCGGCCACCTGTTTGCGGAGCAGCGGCGGCAGCGCGATCCGATTGTAGAGCGTGTACGGCTCGTCGGTGAACATGACGATCGAGCACGCCGGATCGTGCTTGCGCAGTTGCTCGGCGGCGGTCGTTCCGGCAAACCCGTTGCCCACGATTACGTAACGGCGCGCATCCCCGACCGAGTGCAAGTTCTGTTTCCTTAACCCTTTCCGGCAAAAGGCCACGCTTTCGCCGAATCCGGAACGCGCTCCCGTACCGAGGGTGCGAAACACTTTGCCTCTGCGGCCGGTAGGACAGACAACACTGGTTTCTGACGAAAAGCGAGCACATGACGAACGATTTTGTCGAACAGGCGAAGCGCAAGGTGCGCGAAATCGGCAAGCAGTTGAGCGACGAAGTGGATAAGCGCCGGGAGACTCTCTCGCCCCAAATGAACGACGCGCTTCACGCGACGCAGGCTCAGGCCGAGGACGCAATGACCGAAGTCCAAACTTTCCTGAAGAAAACCGCGCAATCGATTCGCGACGACATCAATAAACGTCCGTAGGCGCGCGGCTCAATCGTGAAGCCCTAAACCCACCATCATCCGGAATCCGACGTCGAGCGCTCGTTCGTCGATGTCGTATCTGGCGCTGTGCTGCGGTTGCGTGCCCAGCTCCGGTCCGCGCGCGCCCACGATAAAATACGATCCCGGCCGCGCTTCCATCATGTACGACATGTCTTCAGCCCACATGACGATGTCGTGCGGATCCACCACGTTTTCGATCCCGAGCGCGGATTTGCCGACCTCGCGCACGACGTCGTTCATCCTTGGATCGTTCACCGTCGGCGGGTAGCCCATGCGGTAGCGCATCTCGTACTCCAAACGCATCGCAATTGAAAGACCTTTCAAAATACGTTCCATGCGTTCGGGCATCGACGCGCGCACGTCCTTGTCAAACGATCGCACCGTGCCTTCCATTTCCGCT
Source organism: Vulcanimicrobiota bacterium (assembly GCA_030854025.1). Lineage (GTDB taxonomy): Bacteria > Vulcanimicrobiota > Vulcanimicrobiia > Vulcanimicrobiales > Vulcanimicrobiaceae > JALYTZ01. The sequence goes on along the minus strand of JALYTZ010000149.1, from coordinate 4,078 downwards.
TCGGTTGGAATGACGTTGAAGGTCGAACCGCTGTTGAATTTTCCGACCGTAAAAACGGCCGGATCTTTGGGCGCGATCTCACGGCTCACGACCGTCTGCAGCATCGTCACGAATTGCGCTCCGGCCACGATGGGATCGATCGCGCGCTCGGGCATTGCGCCGTGGCCGCCTTTGCCTCGCAGCGTCAAATGAAACTCGTCCGACGACGCAAAGAAGGCGCCGTCCCGCACGCCGATCTTGCCGGCGTCAAGCCCACTGAACACGTGCAAGGCAAAAACACGATCGACGTGCGGATTCTCGAGTGCGCCGTCCTCGATCATCAGCTTGTTGCCGGCGTAGCCTTCTTCGCCCGGCTGAAAGCAAAAAACGAGCGTGCCGGGAACCTCGTTGCGCCGGCGCACAAGTTCTTTTGCCGCGCACAGCAAGATCGCGATGTGCGCGTCGTGACCGCACGCATGCATGACGCCGTTCTTCGTTGATTTATAGTCAACGTCGCTCACTTCGGTAACGGGCAGCGCGTCGATATCCGCGCGCAGCAGCGTCACCGGGCCCGGCAAACCGCCTTCGAGCGTCGCGAGAATGCCGGTCTTTCCGACGCCGACGCGAAGCTCGTCGAAATCCAACGCCCGCAGTTCTCGCTCCAAATAGGCCGCGGTTTCGAACTCGGCCATCGAAAGCTCGGGATGCCTGTGAAAGTGACGACGAACGCGCACGAGTTCGTCGTGCGGAACGTCAATCGAAGCGCTCATCCGCTTTCCGTTAGGTGCGCTTGCCCGCAAAAACCTGCCGCTGCGCGGCGCAGGATTTCCCGCCCGTATCGGGCGAGTAGTCGGTCGTGGCGGCCAAAAGTACGACATCGACCTCGTTCGAGCGGCACGGGCTTACCGACGATCAGCTCGTCGGCATGCTGCGCATCATGATCCTCCAGCGCACGCTTGAAAACCGTGGTTTCCAGCTTAACCGCCAAGGCAAAATTCCGTTCGCTTCTGCGAGCGAAGGGCACGAAGCGGTTCAGGCCGGTGCGGCACTTGCGTTCAATCGCGGGACCGACATTCTTGCGCCGTATTACCGCGACCTCGGACTCGATCTCGGCGTCGGTCTCACGCCCTACGAAGTGCTGCTTTCGCTTTTTGCCCGCGCGGCGGACCTTTCCGGCGGCCGTCAGTTTCCGCATCATTATGCCAGCCGCAAGCTCAACGTATTCTCGATAAGTTCGATCATTGCGGCGCAGGTCTCGCATGCCGTCGGCGCGGCGTACGCCCTTAAATTGCGCAAGGAGTTGGGACGCGCGGTGCTCACCACGTTCGGCGACGGCGCTACCAGCGAAGGCGAGTGGCACGAGTCGCTGAACTTTGCCGCCGTTCACAAACTGCCGATCGTCTTTTTGTGCGAAAACAACGAATGGGCCATTTCGACGCCGCTCGCACAGCAAACCGCGCAAACCGACATTTATAAGAAAGCGGACGGATACGGTATGCCCGGCGTGATGGTCGACGGGTTCGATCCAATCGCTTGCTACGCGGCGGTGAAAGAGGGCATGGACCGGGCGCGCGCCGGCGGCGGACCGACTTTGGTTGAAGCAAAGTGCTACCGCTTTTTGGCGCACACCACCGACGACGACGATCGAACCTACCGCAGCCGCGAAGAAGTCGAAGCGCGCCGCAAACGGGATCCCGTCCCGACGTTCGAACGCCTGCTTATCGACCGCGGTGTGATGACGGCGGAAAGCGCCGAAGCGCTAAAGTCATCGGCCCTGGCCGAAACGAACGATGCCACCGACCGCGCGGAAGCGATGCCGTACCCGACGCCGGCCGACCTGTATACGAACGTCCACGCGGGTCCCTGGGAGCCCTGGCAATAAGGCCTAGCGAACCTAGCGAAGGCCTCCGGCCGGAGCGCCTGTAAAACCACTGCATGGCAAAAACCGACACGCAAGTGCCCAAAACACTCGAGCGGCGCGGGCTGTCCAACGAACAGCTCCAGGCGATATTTCGCAACATGCTGCTGCAGCGCCAGCTCGACAATCGCGGCTTTCAACTTAACCGCCAGGGCAAAATTCCGTTCGCGCTCGGAAGCGAAGGCCACGAAGCGCTGCAAGCCGGCGCTGCGATGGCATTCATCCGCGGTAAAGATATCCTGGCGCCCTACTACCGGGATCTCGGTCTGGCAGTCGGCATCGGCTTTTCCGCCTATGAGGTGCTGCTTTCGCTGTTCGCGCGTCAGCCCGATCACAACGGCGGACGCCAATTTCCCAATCACTATTCGAGCAAAAAAGCCGGCATGATGTCGTTCTCGTCGATTCTGGCGGCGCACATTCCGCATGCCGTCGGCGCAGCTTTTGCCATGAAGTTCCGCAAAGAAGCCGGACGCGCAGTGCTCGTTACCTGCGGTGACGGTACGACGAGTGAAGGCGAGTGGCACGAATCGATGAACTTCGCGTCGATTCACAAACTGCCCATCGTCATGCTCGTGGAGAACAACCAGTGGGCGATCTCCACGCCGCTCGATCGTCAGATGGGACAGCCCGACATTTACAAACGCGCCGAAGGGTACGGCATGCCGGGCGAGCAGTTCGACGGCTTCGACCCGATTGCAACCTACGACGTCGTTAATCGCGCCATGGAGCGCGCGCGCGAGGGCGGCGGCCCATCACTGATCGAAGGCGTCTGCTACCGCTTCCTCGCGCATTCGACCGACGACAACGATATGACGTACCGCAGCAAAGACGAAGTGACCGACCAGCGTAAGAACGATCCCGTTCCGCTGTTCGAAAATGTGCTGCTCAACGCCGGCGTGATGAGCGCCGGACAGGTCGAGGCGATGAAAAAAGACGTGCTTCGCGAGACCAACGAAGCCACCGACAAAGCGGAATCGATGCCGTACCCGGAAGCACGCGAACTCTACACGCATCTTTACGAAGGAGCATGGCAACCGTGGCTGTGAGTTCGCCCTCGCAAATTCTCAACAACGTCGAAGCCGTGCGCGCGACGCTGTACGACGCCATGAAAAACGACGAGCGCACGGTCATTCTGGGCGAAGACGTCGGGAACCGCGGCAACGTCTTTTTGATCACCAAGGATTTCATAAAGGACTTCGGTGCCGAACGCGTCATCGACACGCCCATCGCCGAAGCTTCGATCGTGGGAATCGCGGTTGGAATGGCGATGGAAGGTCTGCGCCCGATCGCCGAAATTCAGTTTGCCGACTTCATCTATCCGGCATTCAATCAAATCGTCGGCGAGGCGGCCAAGACGCGCTATCGCAGCAACGGCGAATACACGTGCCCGCTCGTCATCCGCACGCCGTACGGCGGCGGGGTGCGCGGCGCGCTTTCGCACTCGGTGTCGATCGAAGCGCTTTTCTATCATGTTCCGGGTTTGAAAATCGTCGCGCCGTCATTTCCGGCCGACGTCAAAGGCCTGCTCAATGCAGCCATCGACGATCCCGATCCCGTGCTCTTCCTCGAACACAAAAAGACGTATCGCTTGATCAAAGGTGAAGTGCCCGAAGGCCACTACACGATCCCGATCGGCAAAGCCGACGTCAAAAAATCGGGCGACAAACTAACCGTTGTATCGTACGGTCTCTACGTGCACTGGGCGCTCGACGCGGCTAATCAATTGCAAAACGAAGGTCATTCGGTCGAAGTGATCGACCTGCGCTCGATCCGCCCGATGGACAAACAGACGATTCTGGAAAGCGTGCGCAAGACACGCAAGCTGCTCATCATCCACGAGGACAATAAATTCGGCGGGATCGGCGCGGAAATTTCCGCGATGGTCGCCGAAGAAGCGCTGTTCGATCTGGACGCGCCCATCCGCCGCCATTGCGCGCCGGACGTGCCGGCAATGGGCTACGCACTTCCGCTCGAGGAAGAATACATGAGCTCGCCCGGCGAGATGGCTGACGTAATGCGCGAAATGGTGAGGTTCTAGGTGGCTACCACAATCACGATGCCGCAGCTCGGTGAAACCGTAACCGAAGGGACGGTCGAGCGATGGTTAAAAAATGCGGGCGACTCGGTCGACAAGTACGAGGCGTTTCTCGAAGTATCGACTGATAAAGTCAATTCCGAAGT
>JALYTZ010000188.1 GCA_030854025.1 Vulcanimicrobiota bacterium | reverse complement strand
CGATTTCGAAGTCGCCCTCGAGCGCGACGGCAGCGCCGTGGATGCGCCCCAGTATGCGGTCGAGATCGTGGCCGGGCCGCAGCCCAATGCCGTCGCAGCGGCGCACGGGGCCCGTCCGATGCGGGTCGTGCTCAATCGCGAGCTGCAGGCTCGCGGCTCGAGCCGCTCGACGCGCCATATCGACATCGCCTTGCCGGATGACCTGCGCTACCGCGCGGGCGACCATCTCGGCGTCGTTCCGAGCAACTCTCCGGCGCTCGTCGAACGCGTCATGCACGTCTTCGGATTTTCCGCCGGTACGTTCGTGCGCTTGCAAACGACGAGCTCGCGCAAATCCTCGTTGCCGCTCGACCGACCGATTCCGGTCGAGGTTCTGCTCGCGAACTACGTCGAGTTGCAGCAGCCCGCTACGCGCAAACAAATCCTCGCGCTTGCAGGCTTCACCGGGTGCCCCAGATCGAAGCCGCAGTTATTGTCGCTCGCGGCCGATGATGAGCGCGACGCCGGCACCTATAAACGAGAGATCAAAGCCAAACGGACGTCGCTCTTGGATTTGCTCGAGCAGTTCCCTGCGTGCGAGGTGCCCTTCGGAACGTATCTCGAGATGCTGCCGCTCATGGTGCCGCGCTACTATTCCATATCGTCATCGCCGCTCGCGTTGCCGCAAGCGTGCAGCATAACCGTAGGCGTCGTGCGCGGCGAAGCATTGTCCGGGCGCGGCACCTTCGAAGGCGTCGCTTCGACCTACCTCCGCCGGCAACCCGGCGGTGAAGAAGTTAACGCCCTCGTTAAAGAATCGAAGAGCGGCTTTCGTTTGCCGCAAGATTCGGCGCGTCCGGTCATCATGGTCGGCCCGGGCACCGGGCTCGCCCCGTTCCGCGGCTTTTTGCAAGAACGAAGCGCGCGCAGAGAAGGCGGGGCGCGGCTTGGCAAGGCGTTACTGTTCTTCGGTTGCCGTCGACCCGATGAAGATTTTTTGTACCGCGAAGAATTGGAGCGTTACGCAAGCGACGGCGTCGTCGAACTCGAAGTGGCGTTTTCGCGCTCGAGCGAGATAAAAACGTATGTCCAGGATCTGATTGCGCGGCGCGGCGACGACGTCTGGAGTATGCTCGAGGAGGATGCGGTGATCTACGTGTGCGGAGACGGCAGCCGCATGGAGCCCGCGGTACGGCAGACGTTCGCCGCATTGTACGCCGCGAAAACCGGCGCGAACGCCGGCGGCGCCGAGGCATGGTTGCGCGATCTCGTCGAACGCGAGCGGTACGTCCTCGACGTGTGGGCTTCGTTGTAGCAGCCTCCAGCTCGCGCTAGGTCGTAGGAGGGCCGCCGAGCGCGAGCCGTCGAAAAACGCGCTTCCAGCATTTCGCAGCCGAGGAACAGCATGGATTATAACTCAGCGATGGAGCGAGCGCTCGCACAGGCGCGTCAGGTACAGCAGCAGGTCAGCGAGGCGCTTAACGCCGCCGCCGAGCAGCTCAAGCCGCAGCTTCAGAAATCGCTCGACGATGCGAAAGATTTGCAAAGCACGTTCGTAAAGCATGCGGAAGCCGGTAACGCGATGGCATCGCAACAAGCGCAAACTGCGGCTACGCATCTCAACGATTTTATACGCATGGGCTCTGAGGCGATGCGCGAATCGGCCGAGCAGACGCGGCAGACGGCGCAGAAGATGATGGAACAATCGCGCAAGGTCGTCGAGGCCGCGACGGCTGCGACGAAAGAGCGGCAGTAGCGCGCGTTCGTCTCGCTAGAAGATCGAACGAATGCAAGTCGATGACATAAAATATACGCCACCGGCCTTTGCCGACGCTAACGGTATTCGTATCTGTTACGACTCGTTCGGCGATCCGGCGAACGCGCCGCTGGTGCTCATCATGGGGCTTGCGGCGCAGATGATCCTCTGGGAGGAGGACTTCTGCAAACAGCTGGCCGCGCACGGTTTTTGGGTCGTCCGTTTCGATAATCGCGACATCGGCTTATCGACGAAGTTCGGCTCGAGCCGGACTCCCGGCAAGCCCGAAATGTTACTGACGGCGCTCAGTCCGAAGCTCTCTCGAGCGCCATACAAATTGTTGGATATGGCGAAGGATACGATCGGTCTCATGGACGCACTCTCGATCCGCTCGGCGCACGTGGTCGGCGTTTCGATGGGCGGCGCCATCGCGCAAGAACTTGCGATCCACTTCCCCAAACGGGTCCGGACCCTGACGTCGATCATGTCCTCGACGGGCAATTCGAAGCTGCCTCGGCCGAACCCCGAAGCCCTCGCCGTGCTTACGAAAAGCGCTCCCGCTACTCGCGAAGCGTATCTGGAACAATATGCGGCGACCTGGGCCACGCTGGCCGGCGAGTATTACCCTTTCAACAGGGTGCGCACGCTGCAGCAAGGCGCGGCGAGTTTCGAGCGCGGAATCAATCCGCCGGGGGTTGCGCGCCAATTGCTCGCGATCATCTCGTCGGGCAATCGGAGCAAAGCGCTGCGCTCGGTGCGCGTACCGACGCTCGTGATTCATGGAGAACGCGATCCGCTCGTCCCCGTCGAAGGCGGGCGCGATACGGCGCGCGTCGTTCCGGGTGCCAAGCTGCTCGTCATCGAGGGCATGGGCCACACGCTTCCGCGAGAAGTTTGGCCGCAGATTATCGGAGCAATCGAGCAGCACGCTCGCAGCAGCCACTAGCTTTCTCGCGTGACGGCGCAAATTTACGTTATCGCGGGGTCTTTCGGCGAGGAGCCAGCACATGGTGCAAGAGTTGCCCTGGATGAAATCGTACCCGCCGCCGGCTCGCTGGGACGCGGACATCGAAGTCGGACCCGTCTCCGGGCTGTTGGAAGCCGCAGCGGCGACGTACGCCGACCGTCCGGCGCTCGAATTCATGGGCAAACGCGCGACGTACCGGCAGCTCCTCGAATTGACGGAGCGTGCCGCCAAAGGCTTCCAGGAGCTTGGCGTCCGGCCCGGCGTTCACGTCGGATTGTTTCTGCCGAACACGCCGCACTATGTGATCGCCTTCTTCGGCGTCCTCAAAGCGGGTGGGACCGTCGTCAACTATTCGCCGCTCGATGCCGCCGACGTTCTCGCGCATAAAGTCGACGACAGCGAAACGGTCATGATCGTCACGCTCGACATGCCGATGCTGCTGCCCCAGATGGCCGCGCTACTCGATACGACGCGCCTCGAGAAGTTGATCGTGGGCAGCCTCGCCGATATCGGCGGTATGCCGGAGTTCGCGCATGCGGACGCACACGCCGGCGGTCAAAGCAACGGCGCAAGCGGGGACGCGCGCCGCGTCAGTTTCTCGAGCTTGCTCGATAACGACGGTCGTTATCGTCGCTACGAGATCGGCGATCCGGCACAAACGATTGCGGTCATTCAATATACCGGGGGCACGACGGGATTGCCGAAGGGCGCGATGCTGACGCACGCAAACCTGACGGCGGCGGCCAATCAATACAAAGAGACGACGAAGATCGACCCTCCACTTCTGCTCGAGGGCACGGAGCGCACGCTGCTCGTGCTGCCGCTCTTTCATATTTACTCGCTGACGTCCGTCATGCTGCTCAGCATAAAGTTCGGCTCGGAAATCATCATCCACTCGCGTTTCGATGCGGCAGCGATCGCGAAAGACATCGGCGATAAAAAAGTAACGATTTTCTTCGGCGTCCCGACGATGTACACGGCGCTGATATCGCTGCCCGACATCAAGCAGTACGATCTTTCGTCGTTGAAGTATTGCGGCTCGGGCGGAGCACCGCTGCCGCTCGAAGTTCAGAGAACGTTCGAACGGCTGACCGGGTGTCCCGTCAGGGAAGGCTGGGGCATGACGGAGACCTCGCCGTCGGGCACCTTCACCCCGGCGAGGGGCCGTAGTAAAGAAGGCTCCTGCGGTTTACCGGTTCCCCGCGCGTACATCAAATTCGCGAGCGTCGACGATCCGACGCGAGACGTCCCGCTCGGCGAACGCGGTGAGATTTGCATCAAAGGGCCCAACGTGATGAAGGGCTACTGGAAAAATCCGGAAGCCACGGCGAACATGATGACGTCCGACGGGTATCTGCGCACGGGCGACGTCGGATACATGGATTCTGACGGTTTCGTGTTTATCGTCGATCGTATCAAAGACATGCTTTTGTGCGGCGGTTTCAACGTGTACCCGCGCAATATTGAAGAAGCGATCTACAAGCATCCGGCGGTTGCCGAAGTTTGCGTCATCGGCATTCCCGACGAGTATCGCGGTGAAAGCCCCAAAGCGTTCATCACGCTCAAGAAAGGGACCGAAGCATTCTCTTTCGACGAACTGAAAGCGTTCCTCAAAGATAAACTCGGTAAGCACGAAATGGTGCAGGCGATCGAATTCCGGGACGAACTTCCCAAGACGCCCGTCGGTAAGATCAAGAAGGCGGCGCTGGTCGAGGAAGAAGCGGCGCGGCGCTCGGAAGCCGGCACGGCAACGCAGTGAAGTTAGGAGAAGTAACGTGGCAGACACACCCGTGAAAGATCCGGCGGCCGTCTGGCGAGACATGATGTCGCAGTGGGAGAAGGGCGTCAACGCGTTGGCCAACCAGACGATGGCGTCGGACGAATTCAGCGGCTCGATGAATCAGGCGATGACGTTCGCGCTGCGCATGCAGAAGAATCTCGCCGAGACGATGGCCGGTTCGCTGACGACGATGAATCTGCCGAATCGCGGCGATATCGAGCGCCTGGGCGAACGTTTGCAGAGTGTCGAAGCCCGCATGGACCAAATCCTTTCGCTCCTCCAAGCGTCGGCCGGGGAAGCGCGTAAGATGCCGAGCGTCGAGGCACCTCGCCGCACCAAGCGTCCGCCGGTGAAAGCGAGCGAACCGCTATGAGCACGACCGCGGCTCCCGCAACCGAGCAGTCGCCTGCGGCGCGTTTCCAACTCGAAATAGAACGCACGCTGCAGCGTAACATCAAGGGCGTCGAGTATTTCGCTTCGTCCGGTCCCGCCGTCGGGCAGACGCCGCGCGACTTGATCTACAAGCGCGGCACGCTCAACCTCTATCACTACCGGCCGATGGTCGACGAGATTTACCGCATCCCGATTTTGATCGTCATGGCGACGACCAACCGAGATTATATCCTGGACCTCGCACCGGGCCAGAGCTTCGTCGAATTCCTCTTAAAAGCGGGTTATGACGTCTTCATTATGGATTGGAGCGCGCCGGGGCCCGAAGAGAAGCACTTGAAGCTCGAAGACTATACGCTCGACTTCATTCCGGAGTGCATGCGGCGAGTGCGCCAGGCATCCGGCGAGCAAGACGTCACGGTCGTCGGGTATTGCATGGGCGGCGTATTGTCCGTCATTTACTCCGCATTGCACGCCGGCAGCGACGGCCCGAAGAACCTCGTATGCTTCACGACGCCGATCGATTACTCGCATATGGGACTTTTCAATAAGTGGTCCGATCGCCGTTTCTTCGACGTCGATCAGTTGGTCGAGACGCTCGGTAACGTGCCGGGCGAACTAATTTTTAGTTCGTTCGAGATGTTGCGGCCGGCGACGCGGGTCGCGGGTCAGATCAAGCTGTGGGAAAAGATTTGGGACGACGACCACGTGAAGTCGTATCGGATGTTCGAGCGCTGGTCGACCGACACGCTCCCACTCGCCGGCGACTACTTCCGGCAGACCGTCAAGGAACTCATGTGGGAGAATAATCTCTTTAAGAATCAGCTGGTGCTCGGCGGCAAAACGGTATCGTTACGCAACATTACCGTTCCGATGCTGGCCGTCTTGGCCGAGCACGACCACATCGTGCCATACGACGCCGCCAAACCGCTCATTTCGCTCGTTGCGTCCGAAGATAAGGAAGAGGTCATGCTCAAAGGCGGCCACGTGAGCCTCGTCGCGGGACCTAACGCCGTAAAGCGTCTGTGGCCGAAACTCGATATGTGGCTGCAGGAGCGTTCGCTATGATCGCCGAGAACGTGCGCTCGTATCCGCGCACCGTCGCCCTCAAAGACGGCGAGATCGAGCTGCGCTTTATGGCGGCGGGTGACGACGCGCCGGTATTAACGTTCGCGCGGGAGTTGCCCGCCCACGACCTGCTGTTCTTACCGCGCGATATC
>JALYTZ010000127.1 GCA_030854025.1 Vulcanimicrobiota bacterium | reverse complement strand
GTCCAAACACGTAGAGCGCATTGTACGCTCGCCGATCGTGCAAATCCCAGGAGCCGAGCACGAGCGTCGCGTGCATCGTGCGTGCGAGCGTCGCGAAGCGCGCCATGAGCGCCGGATCGTTTTCAGTGAAGGTAGTGATGACGGTTTCGGGCCACAGCACGAGTGCCGGAGCGAACGCACGCGCCCGTCGCGTGAGGTTTACGTACCGGCGAATTGCAATTGCCGACGAACCCGCTTGCATCTTAATCGTTTGCGCGATGTTGCCTTGAATTGCCGCGACGCGAATCGAAGGCGCCGCCGCGTGTCGCGCGGGCCAGGCAGCATACGCAAGCGTCCACGCGCAGGCGATGACGACCAGCGCAATGGCGAGATCCCGCCGCCGCTCGCGAGCGAGCGCCGACGCCAGGTATGCGCCGATGATGCAAAGCACGAAGCTCACGCCGTAGGTACCTACATAGGCGGCAAAGACGGCTAGCGGCGTATCGGCTTGCGAATATCCCAACTGTTCGAAGGGTACTCCGAGCGTACCAACGGAGCGTGCCCATTCGAACGCGACGAATGCGGCGGATGCGGCGAGCGGCGCTGCCCAAAGCGGCGCGCAGCGATATGCCAGCGCCGCGCCCACCCCGGCCAAACCGAAGAACGCTCCTTCTAACAGCGCGATGATCAGCACGACCAGAAACGAGAGCGACCCGAGCTCCGAACCGACCGTGTTCGTCACCCACGAAAACGAGAGCGCGATGAACACCGCACCGGCGAGCCAACCGGTCCACAAAGCGCGTTTCCAGGAATGCCCTTGCCACAGCCAGAACAGGCCCGCCGCTCCAAACGGCGCAAGCCACGGCAGATTCGCTTTCGGAAACGCAAGCGCAAGCGCAATCGCACTGAGCAGCGCAATGCCCGCATCGCGAGCGCGCGAAGAGGTAACGATGATACGCAAACTACTGATACTGCTCTGCGCTACGGCACTCGCGCTGGCTGCTTGCGGTCGTCAAGTTACTCCCGATCGCCAAGGTACCAACCCAAACTCGGGTTTGGCACCCGGCTTCATGCAGATCCGCTTTCAAACGGCGGGGAACCTGGACTTAACGAATCTACGGTACATTATCGCGTTTAATACGAGCGGAACCGGCTCGGAACCTTATGCGCGATACGATAACCCTGAAAACAACTTTCGCGACCTTACCTTTGCGATCGTCGTCGGCGGCAACGGAGTCGGCGCTCAAGCGCGGATCATTCAGTACTATCGGCAGCCGGCGCCAGGCGGCGGAACGCAGGTCGTGCAGCTTCCGGTGACGGGAATCGATCAGTCACGCCTGTTCCTCAACACCGACAATCCGCAGCAGTTTACGGTGACGTTCGACCGTTCGATTTTCTACGCCCAGCAAACCGCTCCGTCGCCTTCGGGCTCCGCGAGCCCAAGCCCAACGCCGTCCCCGTCTCCGGCTGCCTCATCGAGCGCGTCGCCCTCGCCAACTCCGAGCCCGAACACGCCGGCGACGATCGCGCCGCAGCAGACGTGGTTCATCAACTTCATCACGACCGACGCAAACGGATTCCCGCTCGACGCCGCCGGACAGGGAGGATCGCAGGATACCTCGTTTGTTTTCAACGTGGACACGACGACCACGTTCGACAAGCAGTATTTCTTTGCGACCGGCTACGTCGCGGCCAGCAGCCAATCCGCGCAGATTCAAAATACCGAAGTCACCAACAATCCGTAGCGAACGCGCTTTAGCGGGTATATCGTACGCATGTTAGAGACAATTCAATGCGCCCACGACTTGTGCAACTGCGTGCTGATGGCCGAAGTGGAAAGCGAAAAATACTGCAGTGACGCCTGCCGCGAAGCTGTAGAAGGCGGCATCGAATCCGAAACCTGCCCCTGCGGCCACCCACCCTGCGACACGCCGTAACGCGCGCCCCCGCTTCGCCCTGGCGAACGGGCTAGTAGCTGTTTAGGCCGTTTTGGAAGATGGGGCCGCCTTGGGTGGAGAGCCCGAAGTTGGCGCTGTGCGATGGAAAGGCGAGGATGTTGACGGTGAAATTCACTTGCCGCAGCGACTGATTGTAGTTGATGAGAAACTGGTAGCAGTCCCCGATGATGCGGCTGTAGTAGACGTTCTTGTTTTCGATGCGCCCGCGGCTCTTCCAATCGATGTCGCCGATGAATTGCAAGGTCGCTCCGCGTCCGAGCGGCGTCCCGAACGACACGTTGGTCGAATAAAAGCCGTTGCCGGGGCCGGGATTGTACGAGCCGCCGAGTGAGACGAACGATCGCGGCGACGGACGCGACGTGAGCTGATACCCAATCGGCAGCGCCTGCCGATTAAACCCCGTGCCGAAGTCCAGCGAAAGATTGTAGTAATCGCTGTTGAAAAAACGCACGACGTCCTGCGCTTGATGCGTGTTGCCGTAGAGTTGGTCGATGTTTTGGAACGGAACGAACTGTGGGCCGTTAGAATTCGACTCGCTGTACGTGATCGAGTTGACGAAGTGCGATCCGACCACGGTCGAAAGCGATGCCTGTTGCGAAACTCGCGCTTTGAGATCGCCCGTTCCGTACGCGTACTGATCCACGTTGACGGTCGCGGAAAAATCGCTGTCGAGCAGATGGTAGAGCGCCGGCCCGAGGATAAATCCGAGATCGGCGCGCGAGGTCGTCAGTGCGTTTTGCGGCTCGTTGTATTCACCGATTGTGAAAACGCTCGAGATCGGAAACGTGAAGTGCTGAAAGAAGCTGGTCGGTCGAACGGTCAGCTCGGGAAGCTTATTGTCGATCCCGTAGAGCGTCGATTGAATCGACTTGTCGAACAGCAGGGTGTAGTCCGCACCGCGCGAGGCCCAGTGCGTCTGGTTGGAAATGTGCGACGACGTGTCCGAGGTAAAGCTGCCGTAGTAAAGGCCGCCGGAGTCGGAACGCGTCAGCGAATAGTTGAACGTATTGGTCAGTAGCGGCGAAAACGTTCGCTGATCGGTAAAGCCGAATGCGTCTTGACTGGACTGCGAACCCACGGCGTTGCGTGAAAACGTGTACTGCTGCGAACTCTGGAGCGTCGTGTGCGCGAGGTTCGCATTGATCGACGTCGTGGCCGGCACGTTCGCCAGCGCTCCGTAGTTGCTCTGATACGATGTCGCGAATTGGCCGCGCAGGGTCGGCGAGAACGCTTCGTTGTCTTGAATGGCAAGATTCTTGTTTGACGTCCCGGCCTGGCGGTCGTGTATGCCGTAATAGTCGATGCTCGTCGAGCGCCGGCTATTGGCCGAACCGCAGCCCGAACCGTAATACCCGCCGCCGGCGAGATTCTGCGAGCCGGGCGCCGGTTTTCGGCTTTGAATGCACGCGTTGTACCCCAAACCCAATCCGACCCGGCTGAAAAACTCCACGCGGTAGTAACCGTAGTAGTATTGATCGCGACCGAAGCCGATTCGCGCTTTAACGTAGTAGCCTTGATACGCGTTGTAGCCGATGTCGGGAAAGAATTGCGGTTTCTGCCGATCGTCTTGAACGCTGCGCAGCGGGATTACGACCTTGGGCAAGTAGAAGATTGCCGCCGCGCCGAGGTACAGCACCGCTTTCGTAATCGTGATGCGGTCGCCGGGCTTTACGTCAATCGTGCGGCCCGTAATATGATACCCGCCGCGCGGTCGTTCGCAGGTGGTCACGAACGGTCGATCGCCATGCGAAACCCCGTCGGCTTCGGTCTTCAAATCGGGCGAACTGAAGTACACCTTGCCTTGCTCGACGCCTTGCGTGCTTTCCCCACGCCCGTTGACAAGTTCGGCTTTCTGCTCGATCGCATCGAAGACGATTTTTTCCGCGTAGTAAACGGAGTTCTTATCGTTGTTGAGGATGTACGGATTGCCGGTGACGGTGATGTACCGCGCTCCGTCGTAGTGCGCGTGATCGCCGACGAGCGTCGCGTTC
>JALYTZ010000126.1 GCA_030854025.1 Vulcanimicrobiota bacterium | reverse complement strand
TTTGGACGTTCGAGCGGCGCACGCGGTCTTAGGGCTGCTACGCGAACAAGTTGCCGCCGGGAAAAGCATTGTGTGCGTTCTGCACGATCTCAACGAAGCCGCCGAATTTGCCGACCGGATCGTTCTGCTCGGATGCGGCGGAGTGTTAGCATTCGACGAGCCCCATACCGTCTTCGCGTCAGGCTTGCTCGAAGCCGCCTACGGCGTGGCGATGGAAACGATGCGCTCGCCGAGCGGCGCGTTGCGAGTGTTTCCGCTCGTCAGACGCGAGTGATCGCCGAGGTGTGCTGCTGGTGGCACGCGATGCAGAGCGTTTCGAGGTTCGTCAAATGATGCGCGCAGCTCAAGGTTCCGTGTTGTCCGCGGCAGGGAACGCGATGGTTTACTTCCAGCCGGCCGGCACGACGCTGCCCGCGCCAAACGCGCATTGCCGCGCGATAGGCTGCGTCGGTTTTGAACGCAGCCCGCGCCGGCCGTTTAGGAAGCGCGTGTCCGCATTGGACGCAGCGATACTTGTCGCGACGCTTCGCGGCGCGGCGCGCGAGCGTCCACCAGTGGTTCGTCCAAAAAGCGGCTGCGCATCGGTCGCCGCACCACGTGCGCCGGCGAGGCGGGAGATGTGCGCCGCACCACGCGCAGCCGCCGGCAACCGGCCGCGCGAGCCGGCAGGCCAAAACGAGCGACGCGCTCTTTGAAGACGCCTTTACCATGAATCGGCGCGCCGCGCGATCCCGGGACCGTGCAAATCGTCGGCACCGACCCAGCCGAACTTTCCGCGGTAACGCCCGCTGACGATGAGCACCTTCATCGCGTCTTCGGTCGTGAACCGGAATTTCGGATGCACCATGTTCGCGACGCACTCGCGCACGACGATTCGCGTGCCCGGTCGCGCGAGAATCGCGTGCGGAATCAAGAACCTGCGAGCATCCGACGAGCCGCCCGCATATTCAGCGAGACGTTCTTTGTTATCCCAAACCAGTACATCGGGATCGTCGACGCCGCCGAACAACGAGGCCTTATGGCCGATTCCGATCTCGCAGGTTCCGGCGTTCGCGGCGGTGACGCACAGTAGGGCAAGAACCAAACACGCAATCCCGCGGTTAGCCATTTGCAACGTCTCTATCGTCGTGCGATGCGTGCACGCGAATCGCCAAGATCGCTAGATCGTCGTGCATGGCGTTCCCGCCGCGAGCGCGTACCTGCGCGATCAAATTGTCCGCCAGGGCCTGGGGATCGTCGCCGGAACGCTCGATGAGCTGCATGGCTCCTTCGGCTTCCAGAAGCGTTCCGGCCGCGTCGCGCGCTTCGGTCAGGCCGTCGGTGGCGAGAACGATCGTGTCCCCGTCTTCGAGGTAGAGGGTGCGAACGTCGAACGGTTCCTCCATGACGCCGAGCACCGGACCGGTAACGGACAACTGCTGCACGCCATTGGAACGTCGAACGAAGATCGGATCGTGCCCGGCGCTCGCATATTGGAGCCGCATGGCGCGTGTGTCGAGTATTCCGACGAACATCGAGACGAACAGGTATGGATTGGCGACGGTTCGCGGAAAAGCCGTGTTAAACTCTTGAAGGATGTAGCCGGGATCCCGGCGCCGCAGCGCGATTCCGCGAATCGTAAACTTTATGAACGCGGTGAGGACGGCCGCATCGACGCCTTTTCCGCTTACGTCGGCGATCAAGAGCAGCGCGAGCCGATCCGAGAGCTGATACACGTCGTACACGTCCCCGCCAACCGCGAGATGGCTGCTGGCGGATCCATACGCCGTACCGATGTCGCAATTTGCAAGCGGCACGTGCTCGCTTTGAAAGGCGCGTTGAAGCGTGTGGGTGGTCGTGCGTTCTTCTTCAAGCTCGCGATCGAGTCGAGATCGGTATGCATTGAAAAGCACGGCGAGCAGGCCGAAGACGATGAGCCAAAAAGCACGCTGGTAAAGCGTGCGGTTCACCTGTTCCTGCGTATTTTTCGAAACGGCTACGCTGCGATTGTGCAGCATCGCCTCGATCGCGCCGGCAGCGTCGCGCTCCAGATCGGCGAAGGCTTTGCCGCGCTTATAGATTTCCGCGGGGTCCGACTGCGCGCGCAGAAGCAGCGGCTGCGCGACCTGGCTATACCAATCCCGATGCGCCGCAACGTAACTATCGAGTACGCCGAGCGCGCGCATTAGATGTTCCTGTTGAATCAAGCTGCGCAGCGTTGCCTGGTGCGCGCCGAATTCGGCGGTGGTCGCGCGCAGCGCGCTCAAGTACGTCGGATCGCGCGTGATCACGTACTCTTGAATATAGTTTTGCTCGTCGAGCTGAATTCGTTGAAGCTCTTGAACCGCCACTTCGCCGCTTTGCAGTGCCTGCTGCTCGTCGAAAGACGCGGCGATCTGCGCGCGCGTGCTGAATGCGCCGCTGACCGCAAAAATGAGAGCCACCACGAGAATGGCCGTCGCGCTGAGCGTTCCGGCGCTGCGAAGCAGCGAGCCGGCCCAACGGGGCCTTCTTTTCACGAGCCCCCTCGTGCGCGCACGAGCGGCGGTCCAATAGGTACCCTCAACCGGCCCTCCGAAAGTCAAATGCCATGCAGACCCAACTACATGCGGCTACGTTCAAAAGCTACGACGTTCGCGGAATTTATCCGTCAGAAATCAACGATGACGTAGCATATGCCATCGGTCGATGCTTCGTGCCGCTCTTGCACGCTAAAAAGATCGTCGTCGGGCGCGACATGCGGCCGTCGGGCGAAAAACTTTACGAAGCCTTTGCGCGGGGCGCCACCGAGGCGGGCGCCGACGTTCTTTACGTCGGCATGGTATCGACCGACGCGCTGTACTTCGCCGTCGGAAAGTACGGCTACGATGGCGGGGTCATGATCACCGCATCGCACAATCCCGCTCAGTACAACGGGATGAAGTTTACTCGCGATCGGGCCCAAGCGATTTCGCTCGACACCGGTCTATCCACGATTCGGGATCAGATCGTTTCCGGCAACCTGCCCGAAAAAGCGGCCGTCGCCGGCACCGTCTCCGAGCGGAACATTCTCGACGATTTCGCGCAGCATTGCCTTTCGTTCATCGACGCGGCTAAGATCAAGCCGTTCAAGATTGCCATCGACGCCGGAAACGGCATGGCCGGCGAAACCGTGCCGCACGTGTTCAAGAGTCTGAATTGCGAAGTAATTCCACTATACTTCGAACTGGACGGCAGCTTTCCGAATCATCCCGCGAGCCCGATCGAACCCGAGAACATGGCCGACCTTCAGGCAGCGGTCCGCAAACACGGATGCGATTTAGGCGTTGCCTTCGACGGCGACGCGGACCGAATGTTTCTCGTCGACGAAACCGGCGGACTCATCGGCGGCGACATGGTGACGGCCGTCGTGGCGATCAATACGCTCAAACACCACCCGGGCAGCCGAATCCTGTACAATCTCATCTGCAGTCGCAGCGTTCCCGAGGTCATCGAAAAAAACGGGGGAACGCCGATTCGCTCGCAAGTGGGACATTCGCTCATCAAGAAGACGATGCGGGACGAGGACATCATCTTCGGAGGCGAGCACAGCGGGCATTTCTATTTCAAAGACAACTGGTACGCGGATTCGGGAATGATCGCGCTCATGCAGTGTCTGGAAGTGTTCAGTGAAACCGACAAGACCGTTAGCGAAGTCATCGCGCCGATCAACACCCGCTTCCGGTCCGGAGAAATAAACAGCACGGTCAAAGACATTCCGGCGAAACTTTCTGAAATCGAAGCGGCGCACAAGGACGCGCAGATCGATCACCTCGACGGCGTCACCATTTCGTATCCGCACTGGTGGATGAACATTCGGCCGTCTAATACCGAACCGCTGCTTCGGCTCAACGTCGAAGGCGACACGAAGGACCTGATGGAGAAACACCGGGACGAGGCGTTAGCGCTCATTCGATCCTAGTGTGCCGAATCTGAAGTTCGTGTCGAAATTCCACAGCGACCAGTGAGCAGGATCGACGCCGATGCGATGGCGCGCTACGAGCTGGCGCGCGATCGAATCGTCAGCCACCTCACCGCGCTCGAGTCGCTTCTCCCTGAAAAACAGCGATCGGCGCTAAACGCCGCGCGTTCGCGTTTGGAACGGGGCAAATTCGTGCTGGCGATCGTGGGAGAGTTCTCCAGCGGAAAGTCTTTTCTGCTCAATACGCTGCTGGGGAAATTCCGTTACGAGGAAGTGCAGGGGCGCGAGCAGATCGTCGGCTTGCTGGCGACCGATATCAATCCGTCCACTGCGACCATTACCGAACTTGAATATGCGCCCGAGGACGAGGCCTGGTCGTTCTACGAAGACGGCCGTTCGGAGCGCATTCCGCTCGACCGCCTCTCCAATTTCGTGGCGGTTGCCGCGAGCACGGCCGATGCAGGCGCAGTGCACGGCGCGACCGAGGACGACAAAGGCGCGCCCGTGCGCGTCGTCGTGAAAGTAAACTCTCCATTTCTGCAGCGCGGATTCATCGTCGCCGACACGCCCGGGCTAGCCTCGGTCAACCCCGCGCACCGGCGAGCCACGCTCCAATTTTTGCCGAGCGCAGACGCCGTGCTCTACCTGATCGACACGCAGCAGCCGTTCACGGAAGGCGATGCGTCGTTCCTTGGCATCGTGCGGCGCTACATCGACTCAATTTTCATCGTGCAGACGAAGATCGACCTGTGGAACCGCCGCCAGGCCGATGGCAAACTCGCGTGGGAAAGCGCGCACGATCGAATCGCGCAGCTCGCTGCCGTGCATGCTCCCGGCACGTACGTGTACGCGCTTTCGGCGCGCGAGTATGCCGCAGGCGTTCTGCAAGGCGACGCGCAGGCGATCGAAGAGAGCCGGTTCGGGCGGTTTTTGGAAGCGCTGGATGCATCGCTGATCAAGAATACCGGACGGTCGCGGCTTCGACACGCCGGAGACCGCGCCCGCACGGAAGGAAACGCGGCTCGCGCGCTTATCGAGCGCGAACGCGCGATGCTGGCGCTTGCGCCGGCCGAACTGCATGCGCGCCGGATGAGTTTGCTGCCCGATCTCGAGCGCCTCGACCGCGCAATAGCTTCGCAGCGAGGCTCCGTAGAATCGGCAAAAACAGGACGCACGCGAATGTTTGCAGACCAAGAAAATTCGCTCATCGACGACTTGGAACGAGCGCTGACGCAGGCCTTCGATACGACCGATATCGCGCGTTTGCGGGATCGCGCGCGGCTGCATATTCTCGTCGACCGGACGTTCGCGCAAGTTGCCGGTGATTTTGCCGCCGAGAACGCGACGGCGGTAACGGCCGATCTCGACGAGCGCCGCAATCGCGCGCAAGCGCTACTCGCCTTTCGTTTCGATCTTACCGAAGCGGCCGCGCGCGCATTCGGGGCCACTCCCGGAGCCAGCGTCTGGCGCGGCGAGGTCGCGCAAGCTATTGCCGCAACCGTCGTGCTCGACGCGATCGGCGGCCCGGCAATTGAATTCGTCCACGACGTCGCTCGAAAATTTGCCGGCACGCCGCCGGGCGCGTACATGAAACGCGAACTCAACGCCGATCTTCGCGAAACCATCTTCCCGCGGCTGCGCCCGCAAATTCGTGCATTCGTTGCCGACACGGCGATGAAGATCGGCCGCATGTACGATGCGTTCGCGCAAGATCTAACGGACGCGGCGCTCGAACGGCGCGACGGCGAAATCGGAACGATCGATCGCGCCATCGCGCAGTCCGATCCCGCCGTGGCGGACGCGCAGCTGCATGCGGCGCACTCGGGCATTGAAACGCTTCTGGCAGAGATCGAAGGTGCGGTTGACGCATTCATGGCGCACGAAAATGAAATCGCGCCGGCAGATGCGGGGCCGGAAGCGATTCGCCGCGCGCACTCCGAGCAGTTTTTCGATCGCGAAGCGTACGGGCGCGGGCTGCGCCCGCAGCGCTGGCGCGTCTGCGTGTTGGGCGCCCTTCGCCGCGGAAAATCGAGCCTGATAAACACCATCGCCGGCAGGCGCGTGCTCGCGGACGAAACGGCCGGAACGATCGCCTATCCGGTGCACGTGCGGTATGGCGAGCAGGAACAGGCGTTTGCGCTCCAAGACGACGGGCAGTGGCGCGAAACCGAAATCGAATCGACGCTCGATGAAGCGACGCGCAATCCGGTTCTCGTTCTCGTGCCATGGAAACTTCCGCGCGAACTCGTGCTCGTGCACGCGCCGGCATTCGACACCGGCGATTCGATGGCTGAGGATATTTGCATCGTTTCCGCAAGCGCGTCAAGTGAAGTTCTCTGTCTTTTTTCTCGGCAGCTCTCGGATCGCGAGCTTGCGCTCTACGAACGAGTCGCCGAACTTGGCAAGTCGATGATTTTCGCGCATACGATTGCCGACAACGAGTCCGCGTCCGAGCGCCGCCACGTGGTCGAATTAGCGCAGCGGTATTTGCAGGAACACAATATCGAACCGTCGCGCATCTTTACCATTTCGACGCTCGAATACGCGCGCGCTAAACGTGAAGGGCGCGCTCCGGCCGGCTGGAATGAACTAGACGCGCTGATCGCTACGCTTGAAGGACACGCCGAAGCGCACATGTCGAAGCTCGCGCGCCTCGAACGCGCAGCGCAGAGCGCGCGGCAAAGCGCCGCGACGCGCGAACCCGCAAAACCGAGTTTGTTTGCCAGGCTGTTCGGGAAGTAATACGGTGACGGTAGCCAGAGAATCAGTACCCCGCGAAGGAGGCATCCCCACGTCTGACCGTTTTATACTCGGTCCCGCCGCGCTTGCGCTCGGCGATGGTTCGGCCAGGCATGGACGCTTGGTTATTGCCAACGGGCGAGTCGTCGAGATCCTCCCCGCCGAAGGACCCAGCGACGTTCGCGTGACGGCCGAAACGACCATCGCTCCCGGTCTGATCGAATTGCACACGCACGGCGCCGGCGAATTTTTATTCAATCGGGATCAGGGCAACGCGGTTCCGGTGGCTGCTGCGGAGTATGCGCGACAGGGAGCGACCGCCTTCGTCGCGTGTATCATGACCGCTCCGTGGGAATCGATGCTGCACGCTGCGGGTGAGGTCGTCGAAGCGGCGCACCGTCTTGAGGAAGACGGGCCGAGCGGAGCGCGCTGTTTAGGGATACATTTTGAGGGTCCGTTTCTCAATCCAAAATTCCGCCGCGTTCACCGCGCGGAGTGGCTGATTCCAGCGTCTGCCGAGAAAGCGCAGGCACTCGTCAACGCGTGCAAGGGCGCGTGCCTGATGGTCACGCTGGCGCCCGAAATCGAGGGCGCAACGGACGCGGCGCGCGTGTTCTTGGAGCACGGATGCGTGTGCTCGGCAGGGCACACGAGCGCACGTTATCGCGAGGGCCTTCTCGCAATCGGCATGGGCTATCGTTCGCTGACGCATGCGTTCAACGGCATGCCACCGCTCGATCACCGTGATCCGTCGATACTGGCCGCGTACATACAAGACGCGCGCACGATGGTGCAAGTCATCTGCGACGGCCATCACG
>JALYTZ010000103.1 GCA_030854025.1 Vulcanimicrobiota bacterium | reverse complement strand
GGCTCGTTGAAGTCGTACGGTGTCGCGAGCACCGATGGGATGTGCTTGAAGTTATAGTACGGCGGCGGCGAGGGAATCTGCCATTCCAACGTGCGCGCCTTCCAGGGGTTGTGGCCGGCTTTTTTGCCGTTTTTGATGCTGTAGAGCGCGTTGACAATGATCAGCAAGATCGCGAGCGTCATCACGAATGAGAACGACGATGCGATGCGGTTGAGCGTCTGGAACTGCGGATCGTATTCGGCAACGCGACGCGGCATGCCGAGCAGACCCATGTTGTGCATGGGCAAGAACGTGCCGTTGAAGCCGACGAAAAAGAGCCAGAACGACCACTTGCCGAGCGTTTCGTTCATGTAGCGGCCCGTCATCTTCGGATACCAGAAGAATATTCCGGAGAATACGCCCATCAAGCTGCCGCCGACGAGCACGTAGTGCAAGTGCGCGACGATGAAGTACGTGCCGTGCGCGTGCAGATCGAACGGCACCGCGGCCAGGAACACACCGGTGATTCCGCCGAGCGTAAACGTCGCGAGGAAGCCGACCGAGAACAGCATCGCCGTCGAGAAGTGAATTTTTCCGCCCCACAGCGTGGTGACCCACGAAAATATTTTGATCCCGGTCGGGATCGCGATAATCATGGTGAGCACCATGAACGGCAGTTGAAGAAACGGCGCCATTCCCGAGGTGAACATGTGATGCGCCCAGACCATGAAGCCGAGGATCGCGATGGAGCACGAGGAGAACGCGATCATCTTGTAGCCGAAGATCGGTTTGCGCGCAAATGTCGGCAGCACTTCGGAAACGATTCCGAAGACCGGCAGAATCATGATGTACACGGCCGGGTGCGAATAGAACCAGAACATAAGCTGCCAGAGCAGCGGGCTGCCGCCCTTGGTCGGATCGAAGAACGGGACGCCGAACTGACGCTCGATGAACAGCGCCGCCAGCGCGGCGCCGAGCGCCGTGGTCGCGATCATGAGCAGCGGAGCCGTCACGAATTGCGCCCAGCAAAATAGCGGCATGCGCGTGTAGGTCATGCCGGGTGCGCGCATTTTCAGCAAGGTCACCAGAAAGTTAATGCCGGTAAGCGTGGAGCTGACGCCGACCAGAAAGATCGCTGCGCACCACATCGATGTTCCGGGGCCGCCCTGCAGCGACATTGGTGGATATTCGGTCCAGCCGGCTGCCGGCGCGCCCATGAGGAACGATGCATAGAGCATGAGCCCCGCCGGCGGGAAGAGCCAGAAGCTGACCATGTTCAGCCACGGGAACGCTACGTCGCGCGCGCCGATCTGCAGCGGAAACACGAAGTTGCCGAACGCGCCGGTCAGCATTGGAATGATGACCAGCCACACCATCGTCGAACCGTGCACCGAGTACACTTCGTTGTACGTGTCCGGCGTCATCAAACCGCCGTGCGCGTTCATCAGCTGCACGCGAATCAGCTCGGCAAGCATGCCGCCGAGAACCAAGAACACGAACGTCGTTATGAAGTACTGAATTCCGATGATCTTGTGATCGATCGAGAACACGTACTTGCGAATGAAGCCCTGCGGTTCGGGATGGATGTGATCCGCAATACCGCCTGAATGTACCGCTGCTACTGCCATGCTTGCTCCAGTTACTTTGTAGATTTCAAGAACGCGACGAGATCGGCAATGTCTTTGTCGGTGAGTCCGTTCGCGGTTTGGTTGGGCATCTGGCCCATGCTGCCCTTATAGCCTTGCTGAAGAATCTTCGCGACGTTCTGCGGCGTGGCTTTGTCGCCGTCGACCAGATTGGGGTGACCCGGATCGGCCATGACGTCTTTGAGGCCCGGCCCCACGACCTTTTGCGAAAACGTCCCGAGCGCATGACACGCCGAACATTTTTGCGAGAAGAGCGCTTTGCCGGATGCCGCGTTGCCGCCCGTTAGCGTAACCGCCCCGGAACCTTGCGTTGGAATCGCATCCGAAGTGTGTGCATTCTTGCGCTGCCAGCCCGAATACCAAGCCTTGTACTGCGCGGGCGAATCGACCACCATGTACTGCTTGTTCATTTCACCATGCAGCGTCCCGCAGAACTCGGTGCAGATGATCTCATAGCGCCCGACCTTCGTGGGCGTAAAGCGCAGCGTATTGATGATTCCCGGGACCATGTCGGCCTTGATCCGCATGTCGGGCACCCAAAACGAATGGATGACGTCGTAGGACGTCACGTGGAGCGTTACCGGAATGCCCAGCGGCAGATGCATCTCGTTAGAAACTTCACCGTGCACGTCGGGATAGCGGAACGAATAGAACCACTGGTGACCGAGCGCTTCGACGACGAGACCGTTGTTGTTGCCCAACTGAATGCCGGCCCAAATCTGGATGCTGAAGATCGCCATCACGACGACGAAAACGGCCGGGAGGATCGTCCACCAGAGTTCGAGCTTGTGATTGTCGTGGATCTGAACGCCGATCGCGTCGGGCGGATCGCTTTTGCGCCGTCGAAACGCAATCGAAAAATAGATGAGGTAACCGACGACGTAGATGAAGAGCGCGGTGCCCGACGCCAGCAGAAAACGGGACAGCGAATCGATCTGCTGCGCCTTGTCGACCGCTTCGGGCAGCCATGCGGTGATCGGCGCAAACAACCACCAGTACAAGATCGAGAGGACGGCCAAAACTCCAAGCAGGAGCGTGACCATCCAGAAGCCTCGGTCGAGCCGGACGGCCGGATCCCTATTCTCAACAGCCAAGAAACGTTACTCCAAAAATGCAAGGCGCGTGAGCATGCGGCGAAAAACATCCGCGAATAGTCTATTTGACTATAGAAAAAACCGTCCTGGGCCCGCGACGACCTTTGCCCCAATGCGCGCGATGCGCAGCTCATCGACCGGGCAACGCGGCGACGTACGACCCGACCAGCCAGTCGATATTCGTAATTGCGGTACCGACTACAATTGCATCCGCGCCTGCCGCGAGTGCCGCCTGACCGCTGCTCGGGCTATGAATCCCACCCTCGCAGACCACGAATGCATCCAGTTCGGCGAAGGCGCGAACCACGTCCAGCGCCGGCAGCTCGCGCCCCTGTGTTTCCTTAGTATAGCCGCACAGCGTCGTGGCAATGACGTCGGCTCCCATTGCTGCGGCGGCCAGCCCGTCCGCTTCACACGAACAGTCGGCCATCGCAATCGCGCCCGCGGCGCGAATCGTTGCGATGAGTTCGGCCGCGGTGACGCCTCCGGGCCGCGGCCGTGCCGTCGCGTCAAATGCCACAACCTCGGCACCGGCATCGAGAATTTCGCGAACTTCTCGCATCGTCGCCGTGATATACGTCTCGTATCCGTCGTATTCGCGCTTGACGATGCCGACGATCGGCACGCTCGCCCGCGCGCGAACGGCCGCCAAATTTTCTGCTCCCTGCACACGGACGCCGACCGCGCCGCTGCGTTCGGCCGCCAGCGCGATTGCGGCGAGTACGCCCGGGTCGTCGATTGCTGAACCCGGCCACGCCTGCACCGAGACGATCAAGCCGCCGCGCAGCCGGTCGAGCGCCTTCATGCCGCCTCCGTAATGCATTCGTGCGCGAGCCCGGCGGCCCGATATGCGAGAATGAGCGCGCCGACCGCCGGGTCGTACTGCGGCTCGACCCAACGGCTTTGACGGTAGCGCTCGGCCAATGACGTTCGGACGGCGGCGCGCACCCACGTGTCGCGAACCAGCCCGCCCGCGAACGCGACCGGCGGCTGCGGCATGCCGAGCGCCTCCGACGTAGCGATCGCTAGATTCACCAGTGCCGTGACGCAAGCTTCGCGGTAGTCCGCCGCCCGCACATCGCCTTTCTCGGCAGCGCGGAAAATTTCGGGAGCGCACGCCGCCAGCATGTGACGCGTAATCGCGCCGCTGTAAAACGCTCGCGCGAACGCACGCAGCGACGGCTGCTCTAAACGCTGCAAAAGCGTTGCGACAAGCTCGCTGCCTTGTCCGGAAACACCCTCGCGCATTGCGTCCTCGAACACGCGGCGCACGAGCCAAAATGCGCTTCCCTCGTCACCGAAAAGGTAACCCCAGCCTCCGATCATATGCGCATCGTTGTACTCGTTCACTCCGTATCCGACCGAACCGGTTCCGGCGATGACGACCGTGCCGGGCTTGCCCATCAGCGCAGCCGCGTGCGCGATCGGCGCGTCGTGCACCAAGAGCAGCGA
>JALYTZ010000102.1 GCA_030854025.1 Vulcanimicrobiota bacterium | reverse complement strand
GCATGGATGGGGGGCGGTTATGGTCTCCAAGAGCGGTTCGGTGCCAGGACGGCTGCCGGCCCGAGACCAGAAAGGTTCTTTAGACTGATGTCAGTCATTTCAATGCGTGCCCTGCTCGAAGCGGGCGTTCACTTCGGCCACCAGACCCGCCGCTGGAACCCGAAGATGAAGCCGTACATTTTCCAAGAGCGTAACGGCATCTACATCATCGATCTCGCCCTAACGGTGCAGAAGCTGCGCGTGACCTACGATGCGGTCAAGCAGATGTCGCGCCAGGGTAAGGTCATTCTCTTCGTCGGCACCAAGAAGCAAGCGCAGGACGTCGTCAAGGACGAAGCCGAGCGCGCCGGTACGTACTTCATCAATCAGCGATGGCTAGGCGGTACGCTGACCAACTTCTCGACGATTCAGAAACGCATTGCGCGCCTGCGTGAACTCGAAGGAATGAAACAGCAAGGCGACTTCGATCGCCTTCCTAAAAAAGAAGTTGCCAAGCTTTCCGAGGAGATGGGCAAGCTGGAGCGGTTTCTGGGCGGCATCAAAGACATGCATCGTCTGCCCGACGCCATCTTCATCGTGGATCCGAAGAAAGAGCGCATCGCCGTCATGGAGGCGCGCAAGCTCAAGATTCCGATCATTGCGGTCATCGACACGAACTGCGATCCCGACGAAATCGATTACCCGATTCCGGGCAACGACGACGCGATTCGCGCGGTAAAGCTGATGGTCAGCAAGATCGCCGACGCCATCATCGAGGGCAAGACGGAGACGCAGAGCGCCGACGAAGGCGAAGCGGCCTACGATGAGAACGCCGACTACAGCACCTACGCGCAGCCCGAATCGGTTCCGACTCTTGCCGAGGCCGAAGCAGCGACCTAACAACCGCACGAAGACGATTGGAGATAATTAGTGTCAACCGCGGCGTACTCACCTAAAGCCGAAGACGTTAAGAAGTTGCGCGACGCGACGAGCGCCCCGATGATGGACTGCCGCCGAGCGCTTATCGATGCCGACGGCGACTTTCAAAAGTCCAAGACCCTTCTGCAAGAGCGCGGTGCAGCCCAGGCCCAGAAGAAGGCCGAGCGTTCGGCGAACGAAGGGGTGGTCGCCTCGTACATTCATGCGGGTTCAAAAATCGGTGTGCTGATCGAGCTGAACAGTGAAACCGATTTCGTTGCACGCAATCCGAAATTCGGCGAACTGGCGCGCGACGTAGCAATGCACATTGCGGCGATGTCGCCCAAGTACGTGGATCGCGCGAGCGTTCCCGAAAGCGTCGTTGCCGAAGCGCGGGACGAAATCGCGAAGAACGTGCCGCCGGGCAAACCGGCCGACGTTCAATCGAAAATCGTCGAAGGCAAGCTCAATAAATGGTACGAGGAGCACTGCCTGCTCGATCAGCCGTTCGTCAAAGACGACAGCATGAGCGTTGCCGACCTGATAAACGGCGTCGTCGGTGTGCTGGGTGAGAAAATCATCGTGCGCCGCTATACCAAGTACGCGCTCGGAGATCAGTAGCGCGTTGCAGTCAACGCAGCCGAAGTACGCCCGCGTTCTGCTCAAAATCTCCGGTGAAGCGTTCTCCGCAACGGAAACGGGCGTCGACGTGAACACGACGCGCGCGATGGCAAATCAGATCGCCGAAGTGAGCCGCGCGGGCGTTTCCGTCGCCGTCGTCGTCGGCGGCGGCAATATTTGGCGCGGCAAAGTGCACGAGGAAGCCGGGATGGATCGCGCGAGTGCGGACTACATGGGCATGCTCGCAACGGTCATCAACGCGCTCGCATTGCAGGACGCGCTCGAACGCATGGGCGTGCCTTCGCGCGTGCAGACGGCAATCGCGATGCACCAAATCGCGGAGCCGTATATCCGGCGTCGCGCGATCCGGCATCTCGAAAAGGGACGCGTCGTCATTTTCGCGGCGGGTACCGGCAACCCGTACTTCACCACCGACACGACCGCTGCGCTGCGCGCGGTCGAGGTCAACGCGCAGGCCATTCTCAAGGCTACGAAAGTCGACGGCATTTACTCGGCCGATCCGATGAAAGACCCGACCGCAACCCGTTTCGATCGTCTCGACTATCTCGAAGTGCTGCAGCGCGGCCTCGAAGTCATGGACAATACGGCGCTGACGCTGTGCATGGACAATAACTTGCCGATCGTCGTTTTCGATATGGCCGAACCGGGAAACATCCGGCGCGTTATCTGGGGCGAAGAGATTGGGACGTACGTCGGGAAGAATGCGTCCGCCGCGGGCGCCGTACCCGTACGCTGACATTTTCGGGAGAACGAGCAATGCCGGATACCTTTTTCAAAGACACCGAAAGCAAAATGACAAAGGCGGTCGAGGCGACGCGTAACGAGTTCGCTTCGATTCGTACCGGCCGCGCGACGCCGATGCTGCTCGATCGGCTGCACGTCGAAGCGTACGGCTCGGCGGTTCCGCTCAAGCAGGTGGCGACCATCACCACCCCCGACGCGCGGACGCTGATGATTCAAGCGTTCGACCGGAACACCGTCGGCGACATTCGCAAAGCAATCGAAAAAAGCGACCTCGGGCTCACGCCGAACATCGACGGCGGAACCATCCGTCTAAGCATCCCGTCGCTGAACGAGGAACGCCGTAAGGACCTGGTCAAGCTCGTTAAAAAGAAGGCCGAGGACGGCAAGATCGCGGTGCGCAACGTGCGTCACAAGGCGCAAGACGATTTGAAAGTTCAAGTCAAAGATCACAAAGTCACCGAAGACGACAACAAACGGATGCAGGACCAGCTGCAAAAGCTCACCGATCGATTCGTGAAGGATATCGACACGCTGGTTGCCTCCAAAGAAAAAGAGATCATGGAGGTATAGCCGGATTTCCCACAGCGATCTCGTGCTGATGCCGGAAGTGGACGCACGCCGCGCGCTCGGCGGGCGTGCGCTTCGTTTTTCCGTCCTTTCCCCGGTAGGCTCGTACGCAGGTTGCGGAACGCTTCGCGTTTTGCGCGTTCGGGGTTCCGAAGACGGCGCAATCGAACTTACGTGCGGATACGAGTCGTACGAACGTTTCGAAGAAACCTCGGGCGTGCGTCGATGAACGTCCGGCGCGCGAGCGGCGACCCCGTACTGGATCTCGAGCGGCTTCCCCGCCACGTCGCCATCATCATGGACGGCAATCGCCGATGGGCAAAAGATCGCGGGATGCCTGCGGTCGAAGGGCATCGACGCGGCATCACCTCGCTTCGGCATGTGACGCGCGCCGCAAGCGATTTGGGAATTCCGATCGTAACGGTGTACGGATTCTCGACGGAAAATTGGCGCCGCGATTCCACGGAAATCTCACTGCTGCTCGATCTGTGCGTGTTTTTCGCGCAGAGCGAGCTCGCGGAACTCGGGCGCAATAACGTGCGGGTGAACGTCATCGGCGACTACGGCGCGCTTCCGCGCCCGTCGCGTGAAGCGCTTACCGGTTTGATGGCGCGCACGGCTAAAAACACGGGGCTGCTGCTCAACTTGGCCGTCAATTACAGCGCGCGCGACGAACTTCAGCGCGCGATCGCGGGAATCGCGCGTGACGTCGCGGAGGGGCGACTCGCTCCGGACGCCATCGATCATGCCAGAATAGCCTCATACCTCTACACGGCCGAGCTGCCGGACCCCGACATTCTCATTCGACCAGGCGGCGAGCATCGTCTCTCGAATTTTCTGCTCTACCAGGTGGCCTACACGGAGTTGATTATGACCGACGTGTACTGGCCGGACTTCGGTAAGGATGAGTTCGTACGAGCGCTGATCGAGTATCAAAGGCGGCAACGGCGTTTCGGGGGAGCATGACTGCAGTCACGCCGGCAACTGCCGGCGCGCCGGCGCACCCGATTACGACCCGGCGCGTCGCCATGGGCGTGCTGCTCGCGGTCATCGGCTTGGCGACGGTCTTCTATCCGTGGACGTTTTACGCGCTGATTCTCGCGGTCGGCCTCATGAGTCTGTACGAACTCTCGAACTTGTGCCAGATCAAGGGCCAGCCGCTGGAGTATCCAGTCGCGATGGCCGGGGTCGTCGCGTATATCGGGCTCTCGGCATTCGGCCTGATCCATAAGTGGGAAGGCGCCTTGCTCGCCGCGATCGTCATTGCGACGTTCTGGCTGGGCATTTACGGCGAAGAAAAAGGCTACTTCGCGCGCACGGCTTACACGCTGCTCGCGGTACT
>JALYTZ010000187.1 GCA_030854025.1 Vulcanimicrobiota bacterium | reverse complement strand
GGCCCGTTCATGTCGTCCATGAAGAGCTTGCTGCCTTCCAAGCGACAGAATTTCTCTTCGGAATAGATGGCCATCGACAACTCGTGGCTCTCGGCGTACTCGACCATGGGTTTTGCGTACTTGAGCGGAACGGGAATGTGACCCAAGGTGCGGTTGGCGCCGAAATCCTTGGTCAGCGCGCCGTGCGCGCAAATGACGGGAAGGTTGAGCCCCAGCTCCCTGCTGATCCGAATTGGGGTGTCGATTCCGCGGCCGGTCACGAGCACGATCCGAATGCCGGCGTCGAGTGCCGACCGGATCGCTCGGGAATTCCTCGGTGAAACCTGCTCCTTCGAATTCAGCAGCGTGCCGTCGAGGTCAAGAGCAATGAGGTCGAAACGCATCACACTCAATCGTATACCCAGTGTCAATCGTGCAACCTTTCTAGCGGGCCCTCCGTTAACTCAAGTGGAGCAACACACGAATGAAACAACTTTTCTTGGCGGCGGTTCTGGTTCTCGGCCTCGCGACCGCGGCCTCGGCGCAGCCCGCAGGCCGATGTACGAGCGAAACGCTCCGAGTGCGCGGCACTCCGGTCGCGGCGACCTACTGCGTGCATGGCAATTCCGACGGACCGGCCGGGCGTGAAATCCCCGTGGCCGTCAGCGAGCGATACAGCTCGCCCCGCGGTTCCTTCGCGCAAAACGCGACGCTGTCGTTCATCGCCGGCATCGAGCCCTCGCGCGTGATCGAGGACGTAACGCTCGATCGCCTCGGCCTAACCGGAACGCTCCACCTCACGCTCGTTCTGCGCGGCGGCTACGTGCGCATCGAATCGGCCATCCTCACCCCCGGCGCGATCACCATAAAATAGCCCCGCGCACGGAGGCCGGTCCTCTTGCGGACTGCCTGCAACTCAAGGGCGCGATGAGGGTATTCTAGCTAGCGATGCGACGACGCTACATAGCCTTTTCCAACTTCAAGATTCCCGACGGCTGTCGGTAGGGAGTTCTTTGCTGCATGCCCTGTACGGCATACTCGCCTGATTTAACGGCTCGCGACCGAGCGCATTACCTGTACGATTCGATTCCCCCCGGACTTTTCAAAGTAGAAAATGCGGAGGATCGAATCGCCTGGCGCATCAGTCCCGAGCCGTTCGCATTGTCCGCGGAAACGTTCGAAAAGCTCAACGCCCTCGGCGCCGATCTGTTGGCCTTCTACCGCGCGCTGAATGCGCTCTACAATCGCAGCGCGCGCGGAACCGCGCCGGCCTTTATCGCCGAGTATCTGGACCAAGGCAAGCCCGAACATATCGTCCGGCTGGCGCGTCAGAATCGCTTCAAGCAAGAGATTCCCGGAATCATCCGTCCCGATTTGATGCTAACTGAAGGCGGATTTATCGCAAGCGAGCTCGACAGCGTGCCCGGCGGCATGGGCTTCACCGCCGCCATGAGCGAGGCGTACTGCCGATTGGGGATGGAAAGCGTGGGCGGCGCCGCAGGGATGCCGCGCGCGTTCGCGCAGATGCTCGCCGCATCCGCCGGCGTGGAGCACCCAAATGTTGCGGTCGTCGTTTCCGACGAGTCCGGCGACTATCGCCCCGAGATGACGTGGCTCGCGCAGGCCGTCAATCAAACCGGCATCGCAACGGCGCACGTGTGCCGCCCGCAAGACATCGTCTTTACCGAAGAGGCGCTGTTCGTCCGCCTCGAAGAGGGACGCGAAGAAAAGATCGACGCGATCTACCGCAACTTCGAGCTGTTCGATCTGCTGAACGTTCCGAAGCAAGAGCTCATGCTCTACGCAACGCGCCACAACCGCGTGAAGATGACGCCGCCGCCCAAAGCCCACATGGAAGAAAAACTCGCATTTGCACTGCTGCACAATCCGCTGCTGGCGCAGCTCTGGCAGAGCGAACTCGGCAAACAAGGGAAAGATATCTACGCGCGCCTGAAAACGCTGCTTCCGCAAACCTGGGTGATCGATCCGCGTCCATTGCCGCCCGAAGGCGTTATCTACGGCTTGGAGACGGGTGTCGGGCCCATAAACGATTGGATGCAACTCGTCGGACTCGGAAAAAGCGATCGCGACTACGTCGTGAAGCCGTCGGGATACTCGGAACTCGCTTGGGGATCGCGCGGCGTGAAGGTCGCCAACGACCTCTCAAAAGACGAGTGGACCGCAGTGCTCGAAGAATCGCTGCGCGACTACGCGAAGACGCCGCGCATTCTGCAGCGTTTTCACAAAGGCAAGCGCGTGCGTCAATCGTACTTCGACCGTCGAAAAGATGAGATCCAAACGTTCGACGGCCGCGTGCGATTATGTCCGTACTACTTCGTCATCGGCGACACTGCCCAACTGGGCGGCGTCCTCGCCACCGTCGCGCCCGCCGACAAGCGCCTCATTCACGGAATGTCCGACGCCGTAATGGCCCCCTGCATCGTCACCGAAAACGGCAACTAAAAATCGGAGGCCGGTTGTGAATATCGTTCGGATCGTGGCGCGGATTTTTCTTGGGATTGTGTTTTTGGTTGCGGGCGGCTTCAGCTTCTTCATCAGCAATCCGCCGCCGCAACCGGGAATGGCAGGCGCTTTCAACACAATTTTCGTCCATTCACACTGGTCGCTTTTCGTCGGCGCGGCGCAGGTGGTAATCGGGGTGCTGCTCCTGATCAATCGCTACGTTCCGCTCGCCTTGACCCTGCTCTTTGGGTTCGTTTACAACAGCTTTGCCTTTCACATCACGATGGCTCCGATCGCCTTACCCGCTCCCGTCCTGGTGACGATTCTTGGTTTGACGGTAGCGTGGCCGTATCGCGCGCTCTTTGCGCACCTCTTTGCTGCGCAGCCTAGGGTCGAACCGCCGGCAGAGTAGGCGGATGCTTGAATTATTGACGGTGTTGTTGGCATTGGCTGCGCTGTCCGCGCAGGCAGCGTCGTCGCCAACCCGTGCGCGGTTGCAACTCCCGATACGATTGCAAACGATTTCGGGCAGATTTGCCGCTACGCTGGGCCGAACTCCGCGCTTGCGGCGCCGTCGAACCATCGCGTCGTCTTCTTCGGCGACTCCATAACCGAGATTGGAAAACGGCGGAGCCTCAATTTTTCACCGGCGACCTGCTCGATCGCGGCATCTCAGGGCAGACCACCGCGCAAATGCTGGTTCGCTTTCGCTATGACGTCCTGGATTTGCATCCGCGCGTCGTGCATATCTTAGCCGGCACGAACGACATTGCGGGGAACACCGGTCCAACATCGATCGCATGGATCGAGGGCATATCAGCTCGCTTGCCGAGCAGGCGCGCGCGCATCATATCGCCGTCATTCTCGGGTCGATTTTACCGGTGGCTCGTTATCCGCGGCGTCCCGGTATCGATCCCGTCGGAACGATTGCGGCGATCAATGCGTGGATGAAAGCCTACGCACAACGGAACCGCCTAACGTACGTCGACTACTATTCCGCGCTGCAAGACAGCGGTCACGGCTTTAAGCGCGCTCTTACGCTGGACGGCGTTCACCCAAACCCCGCCGGCTTTGCCGTCATGCGCCCGCTCGCGCAAGACGCCGTGAAACGCGCGCTTGCCTTAGGGAACCTCTCGAACGGCCGCTAAGAGCCGGTCAATCTCGTCGAACGAATTGTAGCCGTGCGGGGCAACGCGAATTCCGTTTGCGCGGTACGTCGTGACGATGCCCTCGCGCTGCATCGCTCTGCCAACTTCGACCGGGTCGCGTCCCGGAACGCTGAACGTAACAATGCCGGACGAACAGGTACGTCCCCGTTCGCTTGCGACCTCGGCGCCCGCAGATTGCAAACCGTCGACGAGGCGGTCGGTGAGCGCCAGCACGTGGGCTGCGATCGCTTCGGTTCCGGACGACTCGAACAACTCGATCGAACGCGCGAGTGAGAGCCCGCCGATGAAGTTCGGCGTCCCGCCTTCGAAGCGCGAAGCATTCGGCGCGGGCGGTTGATCGTAGTCAAGGAAATTCCACATATCTGCGACCGAACGCCATCCCGGAGCAGCCACGTCCAATCGGTCGAGCAGGTTTGCGCGTACGTAGAGAAATCCGACGCCCTGCAGTGCGAGCATCCATTTTGCGCCGGCACCGTACAGCGCGTCGATACCGCAGGCGCCGACATCAATTGGAAATGCGCCCAAGCCCTGAATCGCGTCAACGCACAGCAGCGTTCCGTTCGCGTGAGCCACTTCTGCCAAACCGGCCAGATCGCTCCGATAGCCATCGGAGAAGCCGACCCACGAGACCGCGACGATTTTCGTGCGAGGTGTCAGCATCGCACGCAATACCTCCGGCGTGAGGCGACTGCGCGCGCGCTCGACGAAACGAACGTTGACACCGCGCGAACGCAGCGCGAGCCACGGTTGCGCGTTTGCGGGGAATTCGTCGTCGGGCAAAATGACTTCATCGCCGGCCTTCCAGCGAAATCCACCTGCGATCGCGTTGGCTCCGTCACTGGTATTTCGAAGCAGCGCAATCTCAGCGCCGGAGGCGCCGATGAAACGGCCGATACGCTCGCGATACTTCGGAACGTTCAACTCGTATTGCAGCACGCCCATCACCCCGCCGATCGCGTGCCCATCGACGAATTCGTGAAGCGCTTCACGGGTCGGCTTGGGCAGGACGCCTACGGCGGCGTGGTTGAGGTAGACGTAGTTTTTGGTGATTTCGAATAGTTCGCGCGGAAGAGGCGTCTCGCTCAGATCGTCCCAATCATTTCTTTGGTGTGCCACGCGATGTTGTTCGCGCGATCCCCGACGCGTTCCAGCGACGCAAGAACGAAAAGAATTCGCGTGCCGGCCTTCACCATCTCAGGATCGGCCTGCATCTCTTCCTGGAGCGCTTTGACGCCGCGCTTGTACAAGCGATCGACCTCGTCGTCGGATTCGATGACGCGTTCGGCCAGTTCGGCATCGCGTTCGGTATACGCTCGCATCGCGTCGAGTACCATGGCATGCGCTACACCGGCGATGCGGTCGATTTCGACGCGCGCAGGTCGCAACGGAACGTCCGCCAGCTTGATTGCGTGTTTCGACGTGTCGACCGCATAGTCGCCGACCCGTTCTAGGTCGGTCGCAATTTCGAGCATCGCTGCGATCTCGCGCAGTTCGCCGGCAACCGGCTGCTGTCGCCAAATCAGCTCGATGCACGAGGCTTCGATCTTCCGGCGGAGGTCGTCGACGATGTCGTCGCCCGCAATCACGCGCGCGGCTGCGGCCGTATCGCGGCGCTCCAACGCTTCCACGGACACGCGAATCGCGTCTCCGGTCAGCGCGCCAAGCCGAACCACGTCCAGCCGCGTGGCTTCCAGCGCCTCATGATAAGCGGTCCGCACGCTCGACCTCCTCCAGCAGCACAATGCATCGCTATGCCCGCGATAAGCTCCGAGCATCAACCGCCTTAGTATAGCCCCAATTACCCAGGCACGCAATTGAACGGGGGGCGCGTTGCAAATGAAGCGCGAAGCGCGAACCCTTCGCTTTTCAGAAGGAGTTATCGTGTCCGAGATTCGCAAGGTTGGCGTCTGTGGCGCCGGGTTAATGGGGAACGGCATCGCGCAGACGGCAGCCACCGCCGGTTTCGAGGTCGTGCTGATGGAGGTCGCGCAAGCGCCGCTGCAGCGCGGCATGGGCGCAATCGGCAAATCGCTCGACAAGTTCGTCGAGAAGGCGAAGATGTCGCAAGCCGATCGCGATGCAGCGTTTGGTCGGATCACGGCAACGACCGACGTAAACGATCTCAAGGACTGCGATCTCGTGATCGAAGCGATCGTCGAGAACGTCGAGGTTAAAGTCGATCTTTTCCTCCAACTCGATGACCTGCTTGCTCCCGACGCGATCATCTGCACGAATACTTCGAGCCTGTGTGTCATCGAACTCGCCGCCAAGACGAAGCGGCCGAATCGCGTGGCCGGGCTGCACTTCTTCAATCCGGTCCCGCTCATGAAACTAATCGAAGTCGTTCGCACGATTGCTACCAGTCAAGACGTGGTCGATTCGCTGTTCGCCTTTGCTCGCAAGCTCGGCAAAGAACCCATTCTCGCGAAAGACACGCCCGGCTTCGTCGTCAATCGCCTGCTCGTGCCGTATCTGCTCTACGCCATCCGCGTTTACGAAGACGGGCTCGCAAGCAAAGAAGACATCGACAAGGGCATGAAACTCGGTTGCGGCTACCCGATGGGTCCGTTGGAACTGCTCGACTTTGTCGGACTCGATACGACGTACTACATCGCGCAGATCATGTTCGATGAATTCAAAGACCCGATGATGGCTCCGCCGACGCTGCTCAAGCGCATGGTGCTGGCCGGTCAGTTCGGACGCAAGAGCGGGAAGGGCTTCTACGACTATGCCTAACCAGCCGTTCGAACACATCGGGGTCGAAAGCGACGGCAACGTCGCGACGATCACGCTCAATCGACCGAAAGTGCTCAACGCGCTGAACTCGCGCGTGCTCGCCGAACTTTCACTTGCGCTTTTGGAACTAGAGCAGAACGCCGACGTTCGCGCGATCGTCATTACCGGAGCCGGCGAGAAGGCCTTCGTTGCGGGCGCGGACATCGCCGAACTCAATGCGCTTCGCGACGGGATCGAGGGCGCGGAAAAAGCGCGCATCGGTCAAGCGGTCACGTTGCAGATCGAACGGCTGCGCAAGCCGGTCATCATGGCAGTCAACGGGTTCG
>JALYTZ010000078.1 GCA_030854025.1 Vulcanimicrobiota bacterium | reverse complement strand
GAGCATGGCTACATAGTCGGCCATCATGTAGATGGAATGTAGGTCGTGCGAAATCACCACGGCGGTGGCGTTGAGCTTTTGGCGCAGCCGTTTGATCGTGTCGGTCAGCAGGTGCGTCACGATCGGATCGAGCCCGGTCGTCGGTTCGTCGTAGAGAACCAGGTCGGGATTGGTCACGACGGCGCGCGCGAATCCGGCCCGTTTGAGCATGCCGCCGGACAGCTCGCTCGGCAAATTATCGTACGTGTGCGAGAGTCCGACGCTCTCGAGCGTCGCGATCACGACGTCGCGAATTTCTTTTTCCGGCATCGCCGAATGCTCGCGCAAGGGCAATGCGATGTTATCGCCGATCGACATGCTGTCAAAGAGCGCGGCGAATTGAAATGCGAAACCAATCTTGCTGCGCATTTCGATGAGTTCATTTTCCGCCAAGTGGCAGATGTCGCGATCGCGCAAGTAGACGTGCCCTACGTCGGGCTTGCGAAGGCCGTCCAGCAGGCGCAGAATCGTCGACTTTCCGGCGCCGGAGAGGCCGATGATGCAGGTGATGGCACCTTCCACGATGTCGAGCGAACAATTCTGGAGCACGACCTTATCGCCGTAGCGCAGCGTCACGTCATCGAGTTTCGCGATCAGTTCAGGCATCAGCCACCGAAGAGCAGGTACGAAAGCACGAAGTTCGTGATGAAGATCGTGATGATCGAAATGACGACCGCGCCGGTGGTTGCGCGGCCCACGCCGGCCGCGCCCCCGCGCGTGCTCAATCCCTGAAATGAGCCAACCATTGCAATAATCGCCGCGAAAACCACCGACTTGAAGAGTCCCTTGACGACGTCGCCGAAGCCGATCGTCTGCCGCGCGGAGGCAAGAAACACGTCGAAGCTGATGTGGGCGTACGTTTGCGCGATCCACGCGCCGCCCACGATCGAGATGACGTCGGCAAAGACGGTGAGCAGCGGCATCATGATAAGCAGCGCAATCAGCCGCGGCACGACGAGGAATCGCGCGGGCGCGAGCCCCAATGACTGCAGCGCTTCGATCTGTTCGGTAACCACCATCGAACCCAGTTCGGCCGCGATTGCGGCGCCCACTCGACCGGCCACGACGACGCCCGAAAGCATCGGGCCCAGCTCGCGCGCGGCCGTGTAGGCAACCGCGCCGCCGACCACCTGACCGAATCCGAACTGCACGGCTTGCTGCGCCGTTTCGAGCGAAAACACCATGCCGGTGAACAGCGCGGTGAGCAGCACGATGACCCACGACTGGTAACCTAGGAAATAGCACTGACTGATCGTCTCGCCGAAGCGAATCCGAAAGCGTGCGATAAATCCGACGGTTTCGCCGCTGAGCTGCGTGAGGCCGCCGGCGTATTCGAGAAGGTCGGTCGTCGCTTTGCCGACGTCCTCGAGCGCCTTCATGAAGTGCGCTGCTCGGG
Source organism: Vulcanimicrobiota bacterium (assembly GCA_030854025.1). Lineage (GTDB taxonomy): Bacteria > Vulcanimicrobiota > Vulcanimicrobiia > Vulcanimicrobiales > Vulcanimicrobiaceae > JALYTZ01. The sequence continues at coordinate 756 of JALYTZ010000078.1, read as the reverse complement.
CTGCAATGCAGCAAGATTTTCGATGACGGCTCGCGTGGCTTCAATACGCCGGACGGCGACGCCGCGTTCGGCAGTCAAGTTGAAATGCATTTGGTTGATGTTCTCGAGCCGCTTGTCGACCGTTCGCAGATGCGAACGCGCTTCGCGTTCGAACCCGGTGAAGTACGTGCGAACGCGCGCCAGATACGCATCGCATTCGCGCGGATCGGCCTCTCCGGCCGCGAGCAGCGACTCAATGCGGGCCTGCGCGCTTTTCATGGCCTTGTCGGTCACGTAGAACTCGCCGATGTGCGCGACGAACGCGCGGAACGCATCGCTATCGTGCATGCGCCGGTATGGGATATCCCAGCGGTTCGACTACCGCGCGCTGGATGGCAAGCAAGTCGGTGATGCCGCCTTCGGCCAGTGCGAGCAGCGCATCCAGCTCTTCGCGGGTAAACGGTTTGGCCTCGGCCGTGCCTTGGATCTCTACGAACGCGCGTGCGTCGGTCATGAACACGTTCATGTCGGTTTCCGCCGCGCTATCCTCTTCGTACGCGAGATCGAGCAGGGGACGGCCGTGAACGATGCCGACGCTGGTCGCGGCGATTTGGCCCAGCAGTGGCCACGGGCGCGCGTGTTTGGGACCGTGCGATTTGAGCAGCGCGAGCGCAAGCGCAACCCACGCTCCGGTCACCGCCGCCGTGCGCGTTCCGCCATCGGCCTGCAGGACATCGCAGTCCAGCCAAACCGTGCGCTCACCGAGCTTGGCCATGT
>JALYTZ010000056.1 GCA_030854025.1 Vulcanimicrobiota bacterium | reverse complement strand
CATGCTCTCGCCGTTCGTCATGTTCACCCGCATGGTCGTTACCACGGTTCCGGGCTGGGAACTCGCGCTTTCGATCGTCATCAACGTGTTGGCAATCTGGGGCATCGCGGTCCTGGGTGGAAAACTCTATCGTATCGGTATGCTCCTGTACGGCCGCCCGCCGAATTTCATGCAAGTCTGGCGCTCCCTTACCCAAGCGTAGTTCCAAAGACCTAGGACTAAGGTCACTCAACGGGAGGGCCTAATACCCCTCAAAGGTGGGAAAAAAGATCCCGAGGAGTTCGTCCCTAGCCGTTTGCCCCATTTCGCGGCATCATTGGGTCAAAGGGGCCGCCTGGTTGGCTCAATCGGGCGTGAGTGAACGGATGCACGTTATTAAGCGCGATCGGTTGACACATTGGTTTGATCGGCATGCGGGGATGCCGGTTCGTTTTGTCGCCGCACCGCCGGGATCCGGAAAGACGACACTGCTTCGCGAACTGATTGCCGCGGCCGGCGGGACGTCCGCGTACCTGCGAGTCACTCCGCGCGAAAACGCTTCGACGTTGCGTGCGCGTATGGCGGCGGCTCTCGAGTTAGACGCCACAGCTGCAAGCAGCGCCACCGCCTTTCGCGCGGCGCTCGAAACGACCGCCCCCGTTCAAATGTTTCTCGACGATGTCGACAACGCGGCCGACGACTGTCTCGACGAACTCAACGCGCTCTTCGAAGATGCACCGGCACACATTCACTTTGTCGTGGCGGCTCGTTCGCGCCGCATCGTTCGCAGTGCCCGGCTGTTCGTCGAAGGCGCCGCCGCTCGCATGCACGCGGACATGCTTCGTTTCACTGCGAACGAACTGGCCGAGCTCTGCGACGCGCGCGCCGTTTCGTATACGGAACGCGAGTTGAACGCGCTGCTCACCAAAGCTGACGGCTGGGCAACCGTGGTTTCCGGATGCGTGCGCAGCGCCGCGATGGACGGGCGCTCGCTCGGACAGGCGTTCGAACGCTGGCTGGAAGAGTATGGATCGATTTTTGCCGACTGGGTTTTGCAGGAAGCGCATAAGGCGGGTCACGCAAAAACGTTCGGCCGGCTCACGTCGTCCGCGACGCTGGCCGACGCGGCCGATCTCGAAGCGCTCGAACGGGACGGAATATTCGTTCGCGCCGAGCCCGGCCGCTACGCGCTGCTTCCGGTCGTGCGCGATGTTTGCGCTTCAGGTGACGTCGTCGCGATGGGACCGACGTTCGCGCAGAGCACGACTTCGATGACGGTGCAGGTGCTCGGCGAAATGGACGCGCGCATCGGCGGATGCAAAGTCGAATGGATGCGCCGCCGCGACGCGCAAATTTTCAAATACGTCCTGCTCAAGCCCGAGGGAAGCGCGACGCGCGACGAACTGCTGGCCGCATTCTGGCCCGATCGGGAACGGCAGCAGGCACTCGGAGCACTCCGCACGTCCTGCTCGAACATACGGCAGGCGCTGCGCGCGGCCGTCGGACAGGCGCAGGCCGCCAAGTACTTTCACGCCGACGGCGAGGTTGCCGTCGCGAAGAACAACGTTATCGTCGACGTGCAGCGTTTTACGTCGTACGTTGCCGCCGGTGACGCGTCGATGGAAAACGGCGATCTCTCCAACGCCGTTTCCAACTTTCAGGCGGCGTACGATCTCTACCACGGTCCACTTTTGCTCGACGTTGCTAACGCGCACTACACGCATTTGGCGGGCAGCGTCGAAGAGATGTTCGCGCGCACTGCCGCCTATCTCAAGGGCCGGCAGATTTTTGCAGCGCGCGCCCTCGCGCAGTAACTCGAGGCACTCGCTACCCGTCGTTATTGTCCCATAACATCCGAACGGTCGCGTCTTCGAGCCCGAGCAGATCGCCCAGGCGAAGACCGCTGGATGCGATCGTGCCGGCGGGAAGTTCGAGCGTGTCCCGAACCCACGGGCCGCCGCGGTAAATGTGCCACGCCGGCGCGTTCGCGATAAGCTGCATTACGCGGCCTCTCACTCCAAGAAACACGATGTCCAGACGCACGCGCATGCCGGCGGTATGAACGGCGCTGCAGTCCGGAAACCACATGCCCGTTTCACCGTCTAGCCGGCTGCGGTCGAGAAATCCGACCGCGCGATCCCAGGTGGTGAGCGCCAGCCGAACGTCGGACGCGATGACCGTGCCGAGCGACATGTTCCGCAGAATCGCCACGGTTAGAGATGCACCTGCAGCGCGATCGCGACCGCAACCGATGCTACTAAGTAGGGAGCGAATGCCACCGGCGTCTTTCCCCGATCCCGGATAACCGAGGCCACCGTCGCAACGAAACAGGCGAGCGCGAATACCAGGAGCGAGCTTTGCATGCCGATAATTGCGCCGCCGAGGGCCACAAACTTTGCATCGCCCCAGCCCATACCGCGTCCTTTGGAAACCGATTCGGCCAGTGCGAACGGAACGAATGGCACGATGGCCGAGAGCGCGACCCACCACGCATGGTGGGTTATCACGTAGAGGGCTACGATTGCGAGCGGTCCAAGCGTGAACCAGTCGGGCACGACACCTTTGGCGGCATCGCTGAACCATATCGCCGCCAGCGGCACGCAGAGCAGCGCGGTGAGCCCGAGCTGGATCGTCGGTGTTCCTTTCAGTGCCAGGACCAGTCCGAGTACCATCGCGCCGCCGATCAGCAGCGCCGGATGGATCGGTCGCGATTGCGGGCCGTCCGCAAAACCCTCGAACTTGGCGCAGGCGAACGTCGCCAGAATGATGCCGCAGAATGCCGCGCATCCGAAGATCAGGATGACGCCGATAGATTCGATGATCATCAGTGACTCATAAATTTCGCAAGCACCGAACCGAAGATGATGACGAAGAGCGCCGGCAGCATGCACAGCGCCATCGGGAAGATCAGCTTGTTCGGAAGTTGGCCCGCGACTTCTTCAGCGCGCATCAATCGCCGCTCGCGGGCTTCCGCGGCGAGTTGATCGAGTACACCGGCGATGCTGGCGCCGATTCGCTCAGATTGCACGATGGCCATGACCATCGTCGTGAGATCGGATTCGTGAACGCGATTGGACATTGCAATGAGCGCGTCGGAGCGCGACCGGCCCAATCGAATATCGCCAAGCGCGGTGCGCAGTTCTTCACCGAGCGCTCCGGAGAGTTCTTCCACGGTGGTCGCAAGCGCGGCATTGAGACCGACTCCGGCCTCCACTGTCGTCGACATCATGTCGAGAAAGTCCGGCAGTTCGCGGTGGATCGAGATCTTGCGTTCGGTGATTGCCTTGTTCAATTTCGTCTGGGGATAGTACGCGCCGAACCCGGCCATCGTCAGCACGCAGATGAACGACATCGGCGAGTGCATGTGAAAGAGCATCGTGAATCCGATGCCGAGAACGAGGCCCGCTCCAAAGCCGGTCGCTGAACGAAGCAGCATGGCCGTCGGTGTGACGGTGTACCAGCCGGCTTCCTGCAATTTTTTGGAAAGCGCATGCTGCTGCTGATCGTCCATCAAGCGCCGAAACAACGAAGCGTCGCTGCGCGGATTCACGCCGGCTGAGGCGTCGATCGCGGCCAGCCGATCGCTGACGGCGTTCTTCTTTCCGAACATCGCAAAGGCGGCAACCCCGCCGGCGGCGAGTACGAGAACGATTACTCCTATAATCAGCATGCTACACGTCGAACCTTGCGATGCGCCCGAACGCCCACCAGCCGGTGCCGAGCAAGGCGGCCACGATCACGAGGCAGACGTGACCGATGTCGGTGAACAGCAGCGCCCCGCGCATATCCGGATGAAACGCCATGATGAACGCGCCCACGCACACGGGAAGCGCCGTAATGATGTACTTGCCGGTCTCCGCCTCAGCCGTGAGCGCTTTGACTTTGCGCCCGATGCGCCGGCGCTGCTTGATCGTTTCGGCCAGGTTTTCCAGCACTTTCCCGAGGTTGCCGCCGGTTTGGCTCTGCACGCGAATCGCGCGATTCATCATCGTAAGCTCGTTACTCGGCATGCGCGCGTTCAACTGATCGAGCGCGTCGTAAATGCTGATACCGATCGAGGTCTGGCTGAGCACGCGCGTGAACTCGATGCGCGCGGGATCGGGCATGTCGCTTACGACCATGACGAACGACTGACGCAGTCCCATGCCCACGCGCATTGCGCCGGCGATCAAGCGAAGCACCAGTTCGAGCTGACCGTTGAACGTCGCCAAACGCTTGGCGATCTTATGATTGATCCAGCCGCGGCACCCGAAGAACGCTGCCAGAACGAAAACGACGAAGAGCAGCGCTGCGGTGAGCGGCGCCGAGCGCATGACGAGCATCACGGCTCCCCAGGGCAGCACCGCGGCGGCCAAAATTCCGACCACGAGTTCTTCGGACTTGATGGGGATGGCGGCGCGTTCCAAACCGGTTCGATACGGCTCGGTCAGCGTCCCTAAGTAGCCGATGATCCGGCCCCAGAACGCGAAGAGCACCAAGGCGACGGCTCCGGTCACGCCGATGAAAACGGCGCCCGGAGCAAACGTTAGCAGCATTTATATCACCATCCCGACGTGGTCTGTTTCATTGCGTTGAGTGCGGTCATGTCCAGCGTGATGCCGTACTCTTCGAGTCGTTTGAGAAAGACGGGCTGCACGCCGGTGTAGACGAACGAGCCGGCGACGTTTTCTTGTTTGTCGACGCCCTGCTGATCGAAACGAATCAAGTCCTGCATCGTGATGACGTCGCTTTCCATACCGACGACCTCACTAACCATCGTGATCTTGCGGGTTCCGTCGCGCATGCGCGAGGTTTGCACGACCAGATCGACCGCCCCGGATATCTGCTCGCGAATGGCCCGCATCGGAATGTCGTATCCCGACATGAGCACCATCGTCTCGATGCGCGAGAGGCAGTCGCGCGGCGTGTTCGCGTGAATGGTCGTCAGCGACCCGTCGTGGCCGGTGTTCATCGCTTGAAGCATGTCGAGCGCTTCGCCGCCGCGGCACTCGCCGACGACGATCCGGTCGGGACGCATGCGCAGCGAGTTCTTCACCAAATCACGGATGCGGATTTCGCCCGCGCCCTCGACGTTGGCCGGCCGGGCTTCCAGGCGCACGACGTGATCTTGGTGCAGCGCCAATTCGGCCGCGTCTTCGATCGTGACGATGCGTTCATCCGACGGGATGAACGAGGATAGAATATTGAGCAGCGTCGTTTTACCCGAACCGGTGCCGCCGCTGATGACGATGTTGAGGCGCGCCTCGACCGCCGCCCGCAGCAAATCGCCGAGCGCCGCCGTCGCCGAACCGATGGCCACGAGGTCGCTCATCCCCATGCGGCGTTTCGAGAAGCGCCGGATCGTGAGCGTGGGACCGTCGATCGAGAGCGGTTCGATCGTGGCGTTCACCCGCGAACCGTCGAGCAAACGCGCGTCGACCATCGGCACGGCTTCGTCGATGTGGCGCCCGAGCGGGGTGATGATGCGCTCGATGACCAAGCGCAGCTGGCGCGAATCGTTGAATCGCTTCTGCGAGCGCGTCAATTTACCGCCGCGCTCCACGTACACGTTCTCCGGACCGTTGACCATGATTTCGGTCACGGCCGGGTCCGCCATCAAATCTTCGAGCGGCCCGAGTCCAAGTGCTTCGTCGATGATTTCCTTGCGCAGGTGCGCGATTTCTTCGGCCGAGCCGATATCGTGACGGCCCGCAACCAGTTCGGCTACCGTCTCGTCGACTTTCGCGCGCAGCTGTTCGATCTTCAGCGGATCCTGCGACCCGCCAGCAATCGCGACGAAGTCCACGCGCTTTGAAATTTCGCTGTGGATCTCGCTCTTGAGTCCGTCGAGCTTGTCGCGATGAATGGTCGGCGGCGGCGCGGCGCGCTTTTCGCTCTGTTCCGAAGCGGGCTTCTCATTTTTTTCCGGACGGCCTAATCGCCGCTCGCCGAGCGGCGTGCTCGCCGACGGCTGGAGGGTAAGCAAGTCGGCCGACGGCATCGCGATCAGCTGCGTGGCGAGGGTTGCGATCGCGCGGTCGTAGCGTTTGTCGGCGCACGGCGGAATCTCGGCGAGTACCGACATCTGCAGACTTTTTTCGATTTCACCGCGCGAGATTTCCGGCTTGCTGTCGCGCTGGCACAGAATCGCGACGAGGCGCCCGTGCGGAACCCCGAATTTCATCAGTTCCAACTGCATTGCGCGCGCGCCGGTGATGCCCAGCAGCGTCGGCTCGACGACCAGCGCGAAGGCCGCCGCTCGCACGGCAAACGGTCGCACCGCGCCCGCAAACGGCTGCGGCGCATCGAGCACCACGTACGATTCGTTCGCGGCTACCGTTTGCCCGAACCACTGCTCGACTTTGTCGGGTTTGATCGTGAAGCCGCCGTGAATGTTCGGCGTCATTTCGAACAACGTGAGGTTCTTGCCGGCCGGCACGACGCCGAAATCTTCGCCCGTGCGCCGCTGATCGATCTGCGAGATCAAGTTGAAGACGACTGCGCCGCTGCGGCGTCCCGAAAGATCGGCATCTACGATCAAGGTGCGGCCGCGTTCGGCGAGTTTGCGGGCGACGTCGATGCTGATCGTGGTCGCGCCGACGCCGCCTTTGGAACCGACGAGGAAGTAAATCGCCGGACCCATCAGCGGTCGCCCGTTCCGGAGTCGCTGATACGATCGCCGTCGATGACCATGACGGCCGACGAGGGATTGCGGCGCACGACGGGACGCTGCGGCTGCTGCGGCGGCGGCGCCGCCAATCGCACCGGTTCCGGCATACGCGGCTGGGAAACGCTTACCGATTGCGTTTGCGTTGCGAACACGAGCCGCTCGGCGGACTGGGAACGCGCGGGTTCCTGCGGCGAACGCAGCGCGAGCCGCAGCGTGCTGTTCAAATCGGCCATTGCCAAGAGGTCGGCCTGATGCGGCGTCACCTCGAGCGTCACGGTTCGCGGGTCTGCATCGACACCCGGCGGCGGCGTTGCGGTCGCAACTTCGAGCTGCGAACCCATCGCCATCACTTCGATGTCGCGTAGAATCGTAAACGCTTGCGGCTGCGCATCCGAAGCGCGCGGCGGCACGGCGATCACGTCGACGTGGTCGC
>JALYTZ010000055.1 GCA_030854025.1 Vulcanimicrobiota bacterium | reverse complement strand
CGCATGACTCGGCCGCCCGCCTCTTTTATTTTCTGCGAAATGTTTTCGGCGATCGAGCGCGTTTGAATTTTTGACCGCCCCGTCGCGATAACAAAGGTGTCCGCGAGAATCGTTTTTCCGGCGATGTCGATTTCCACGAGGTCTTCGGCTTTTTTATCGAGTGCGGCGTCCCGCACGATGTCTACAATGTCAGCCAGTGCCCGCCTCCAAGTCGGAAAGTGAAAGCCCAAAGGTTCGAGCCGCCTCCGCGGTTTGCGGCGCGACCGGAATACCCTGTCCCTTAAGATACCGCAAAGTCGAAGCAATCGTTGCGCGCATTGCCGCATCCAGGTCGCGTTCGGCCAAGGCGACCAGTTCGGCGCGATGAGGAAAGTTACGGCCGGGTTCGAGCCCGTCGGCAAGATAGACGACGCAATCGAGCGGCGACATGCGCCCGTCCGCGACCGTGTGCTTGGCGATCGCCGAAAGTACCTGCGCATCAGTCACGCCGAATGTCTCCTGCGCCAGGGCCGCACCGAGCGGCGCGTGCAGAACGACCGGGTTACACCGCTCGAAATCGCCGAGCGGCAGTTTCCGCTTGCGCGTCTCGGCGAGCAGTCGGTCCGATGAGTACAGGCGTGCGAGATCGTGCAGCATACCTGCCAAATGTGCCTTTACGGGATCCAGTCCGTGCGCGCGGGCGAGCGTCGCCGCGAGTTGCGCCACCCGGCAGCAATGTTCGTACCGATGCCGCTGCCCCAAATGCTCGAGAACGCGTTCGCCCAGTTCGTCGTCGGTCACCGATGCGGCGTGGTATTCACGAAATTTTCGCGGTAAAAGAACGTCGAGGCTACGGGCTTGCCGCCGAGCGTGGCGGGGACGAAACTGTCGTGGCGCGCCGACGACAGGGCGATGCGGTCTAGAGTAAGATTTCCGCTCGACACGTAGATGCTCGCATCGCTCACGCCTCCCGTCGGGGTAACCGAAATGCGAATGTACGCAACGCCTTGATCGGCCGTTCCGTAATCGCCGGCTCCGAGTTTGCTCAGCGCCGGCGCAGTGAATGCGGGCGACGCTGCGCCCAACGCGGGCAGCAGTCCGGCGCGCGCGAGCGTGGGCCGTTCACCGTAAAACGCTTCGCGCAAGCGCTGCGAGCCGGAATCGAACAGCAGCGCGAGTTCGTGCGCGTCATCGAGGCGGTATGCCTGTAAGACTGCTTGCGTTCCGCTTTCGGGCAGCGTTGCAGGCGCCGAGAAATCCGCGTACGCCACCAGCTTTTGCCGCACGGCCGGCGCCGTCGACGCGTTAAACGAAAGCTGCGGACCGTTGGCGATCGGAATGGGAAGGGCGGACGCGCTCGTTTTCGCGGGCGCTAGATCGATCATGCGTACGTTTCCGTCGTCGTCGGTCGTTACGCGCGTCGTGTTTCCATCGCGCTGCCAGGTCCAGACGGTGCCGACGTCGGTCGCCACCACGTCGGGATTGCCGATTGTCGCTATCGTGCGCGAAACTGGAGCGCCGAGCGTAATGCCGTCAAAAGCAACCGCCAGCAGAATGGCGAGAATCACGAGAGCAGCGCCGCGCGCAGCGCGCGCAAACGATTTCGATACAACTCGCTTTTAAGATTGCCGGCCCACATGACAAAGGCGTTCTCGTTGTTGTCGCTGTAATACCCTTTGCGCGTGGAAACCGTCGTGAAGCCGTATTTGCGATAGAGCGACTGGGCCGCAACGTTGCTCTCGCGCACTTCGAGCGTCATCCACGATGCGCCGCGTTCGAGTGCTTCGTCGAGCAGGCGAAGCAGCAGGTATTCGCCGAATCGCCGGCCGCGAAACTCGGGCGACACGGCAATCGTCGTTACGTGCGAGTCTTCGAGAATCACCCAAATGCCGCCATAGGCGACGATTTGGTTCTCGATGCGGCCGACGAAATAGAATGCAAGTTTGTTATCGTGCAGTTCGTTCGCGAATGCGTTTGCGGGCCAGGTGGTCGAAAACGACTGCTGCTCGATACGCATGACGGCTTTCACGTCGTCGTCGGTCATCGCTGAGATCGCCAGCAGCGAAGGATCGTCGTGCGAACCGCGATCGAGTTCGGCTTTCACGGGGCTGCCGGCCGCTTCTTGGGCGTGCTGACCGCCGGGAGTTCGCCGTAATCCGCGCGCAGTTCGTGCACGCTTCGCGCCGGCTCGCGTCCAGTGGACGCAAGCGCTGCGGCAAGCGCCGCAGGCTCTACGATGCGCTCGATCATGTGCACGATTACACCGCGTTCGCCAAGAGCGGCGAGCACGTCCTCCGGGGCGCCGAGGACGGTCAGGCAATCGCCCAAGTCTGCGGCCAACGCGTCGAGCACGTCGCGAACGTAGCCGGATTCGCGGCGATCCCCTGCAGCCGTACGCAGCCGCACCGAAACGACCCCCGTTCGGCCGGGCACGACCGTCAAACGCGGAAGCTCCTTCAAGCCGGTTTCCAAAATGTCGAACGACGAGATCGCAGTGATCGGCGCGCGCCACGCCTGCGCGAGGGATTTCGCGTAGCTCAAGGCGATTCGCAGCCCGGTGAATCCGCCGGGGCCAATCCCGATGGCGATGCGGTCCAGCTTTTCGGGCACGATGCCCGCCTGGCCGAGCACCATGGCGATGGAGGAAAGGCCCTGTTCGAGCGCGACCGCGCCGGCCAGCTCCGCGCTCGAAAGGCATTCGCCGTCGCGGACGACCGCGCACGAGAAACTTCCGAGAGCGCCGTCGATGCCGAGGACGATCACTGCGGCGCGGTCATGCGCAGACGCCGCGGACCGTCGCCCATGCCCTCCAGCGTGATTTCGTAGCGCCGCAGGGGCAGCAGGATGGGCGCGTTTTCCCACCATTCGACGAACACGATCGAGGAGTCGTCGAACACTTCTTCAAGTCCTAGTTCCGCAAGCTCCGCCGGATCGTCGATGCGGTACAGGTCGAGATGATCTACCGCCGACGCGAGGGCGCCGGGACCGGTTTGGGGGGCCGGATAGCGGTGCCAGAACGTAAACGTGGGGCTCGTGGTCGGGTCGGTCCCGTGCAACGCGTTCACCGCCGCGCGCACGAACGTCGTTTTACCGGCGCCGAGCGCGCCCGAAAGCCCCACCACGTCTCCCGGACGCAGCGAGCGGGTGAACTCGGCGGCGAAGGCGCGCAGGTCGGCTTCCCGTTGAAATGTTCGTTCCATGGTCGTGGCGAACGACTACTTCCGTGAAACTGCCTTCCGTTCATGTGTGACCCCACCGCGGACATCGATGCGCGAGCCGAGGCAGACGTTCAAGCGTTGCGCCGGGCGGCTAAAGAGGCGCACGAACGTTTAGAGAGCGGCGTCTTTGCCGCGCGCGAAACCACCGACGTTGCCAAGAGGCCGCTCGTCAGCAATTTTGACGCGCCCTCAGAAGACCACTAAAGAGCGGAGCTAACCCAACCTCGTGAACAACGATATCATCTCGCAAATCAACGTCGAAGACGAAATGCGGGAGAGCTACCTTTCGTACGCAATGTCGGTTATTGCCTCGCGCGCGCTGCCCGACGTGCGCGACGGCTTAAAGCCGGTGCAGCGGCGCATCCTTTACGCGATGCGCGAGATGGGCATGGACCCGACCAAGCAGCATCGCAAATGCGCCGGTGTCATCGGCGAAGTGCTCAAGTCGTACCATCCGCACGGCGATTCGTCGGTCTACGACGCGCTGGTGCGCATGGCGCAAGACTTCACCCTCCGCTATCCGCTCGTCGACGGACACGGCAACTTCGGCTCGATCGATCCCGATCGTCCGGCTGCCTATCGCTACACCGAAGCGCGTCTCGCGCGGCCTGCGATGGACGTGCTTGCCGACATCGATAAAGACACCGTCGCGTTCGTGCCGAACTTCGATAATCAGGGCGTTGAACCGAGCGTTCTGCCCGGCAAACTGCCGCAGCTGCTGCTCAACGGAAGCAGCGGCATCGCCGTCGGTATGGCGACGAACATTCCGCCGCACAACCTGAACGAAATCGCCGACGCCGTGGCCGCGCTCATCGACGAACCGAACATCACCGACGATCAGCTCGCGGACATCGTCAAAGGTCCCGATTTTCCAACCGGCGGCATCATCATGGGCGAGCACGCGATTCGCGAAGCGTACCGGACCGGACGCGGTTCGATTGCCATTCGCGGCAAAGCCGAGATCGTCGAAGAAAACGGCAAGTTCAAGATCGTCATCTCGGAAATCCCGTATCAAGTCTACAAAAACCGCATCGTCGAAGCGATCGCCGAAGCGCACGCCGAGAAGCGAATCGGGGGCATCGCGCGGCTCGACGACGGATCGAACCGCAAAGGTATGAAAGTCGTCGTCGAACTGCAGCGCTCCGCGACGCCCAAAGTCGTGCTCAATCAACTCTACAAGCACACGCCGCTGCAGGCCAGCTTCGGGTTCAACATGCTCGCGCTCGTGCCGGTCGGCGAACCGCGTCCCGACGGAACGGTCGCACTCGAACCGCGGGTCATGTCGCTCAAACAGCTGCTCGAACACCACATCGTTCACCGCAAAGACGTCATCGTCAAGCGCACGCAATTCGATTTGCGTAAAGCCGAAGAGCGCGCGCATCTGCTCGAAGGCTACCGCATCGCGCTCGACAACATCGATGAAGTCATCGAAATCGTCCGCGGCAGCCAAACCACCGACGAAGCGCGACAGAAACTTTCAGCGCGCTTCGGTCTCTCCGACATTCAAGCCAACGCGATCGTCGACATGCGCCTGCGCACGCTCGTCGGTCTCGAACGCCAAAAGATCGAAGACGAGTACCGGGAGCTGCTCAAGACGATCAACGAACTGCAAGATATTCTCGGCAGCGAACGCCGCGTCTCCGCCATCGTCAAAGCCGAAATCCTCGAAGTCAAAAAGAAATATGGCGACCCGCGCCGCACGCTCATCGTGCCGGCCGAAGACGAGTTTTCGGTCGAAGCGCTGATTCCCGAACAGGAAGTGGTCGTAACTTATACGGTCGGCGGCTACATCAAGCGCGTTTCGATCGATACGTTCAAAACGCAGAACCGCGGCGGACGCGGCGTGGTCGGCATCAGCAATCTCAAACGCGAAGACGTCGTACGCAACTTCTTCATCACGGGGACGCACGATCACGTGCTGTTCTTTACGAACAAGGGGCGCGTCTATCGCTTACGCGGTTTCGAAATTCCCGATACCACCCGTCAGGCACGCGGGACCGCGCTCGTAAACCTGTTGACGCTTCCGCCGGGCGAGCAAGTGACCGCAGTTTTCCCGATCGAAAATTTCGAAGGCGAAAACCATATGGTGATGGTCACCAAGAACGGCGTCATCAAGAAAACGCGGCTCGCCGAGTTTTCGAACGTGCGCCGCAATGGGCTCAACGCGATCGGTCTCGACGAAAAAGACGAGCTGCTCGCGGTCGACCTCTCCGACGGAACGCGCGACATAATCCTGGCGACGGTGCAAGGCATGGCCGTGCATTTCAACGAGAAGAACGTGCGTTCGATGGGGCGCAACGCGCGCGGCGTCAAGGGGATGACCCTGGAGAAGGGCGACAGCATCGTTGCCATGGACGTGATCGAAGACGACCGCAAAGAAGTGCTGCTCGTCACGAGCAAGGCCTTCGGCAAGCGCACCCCGATCGAAGACTATCGTCATACGTCGCGAGGGGGCAAGGGCGTTAAAGCTTTCGCCCGTCAGCGCGACGATATCGGAACGGTGGTCGATCAGATCCTGGTGGCGCCGGACGATCAAATTCTGATGATCACCTCGGCAAATCAGGTGATTCGCCTCAACGTGAAAGACATTCGCCGGACCGGGCGTGATGCCAAAGGCGTCAAACTGCAGCGTCTCGCCGACGGCGACGAGGTGATCGCGCTCACGAACATGGGCAAACAGACCGAACTGCTGACCGATATCACCGGCGAACCTCCAATCGAGTGACCGGAATACGTGCAACCGAGTATCAGCCCGGCATGGTTAGAGTGCCAGGAGGAAGTTACAAACAACAATGAGCGCATTAGCTGATGTTTCGCAAAGCACGTTCCATGCGGAGGTGCTTCACAACGACCAGCCGGTTCTGGTCGATTTCTGGGCGCCCTGGTGTGGGCCGTGTAAGATGCTCTCGCCCGTGGTCGAGAAGATCGCTGCGTCGAACGTCGGCAAGGCGAAGTTTGTCAAACTGAACACCGACGATAATCCGAGCCTCGCGGGCGAATACCAAGTTTCAGGCATCCCGTGTCTGATTCTGTTCAAAGGCGGAAAGCCGGTCGACCGCATCGTCGGCTACGTTTCCGAACAGACGATCGCCTCGATGCTGAGCAAACACGTCGCCTAGAGGAACCTTGCCGAATGCTAAAAGCGGCATTCCGGCGGTGCAGCGCTTTCTTTCCGACGAGCGCGTAGCAGAATACGAATCGGCGCTCGGGCGTCAGAACACCAAACGCGCGATCGATGCCGAACTCGATCGCGCGCGGCGTTTCCAGCCGATTCCGCCGTTCTCCGAACTGCTCGAAAACGTGCTGGAGCGCCTCGAGGTCGCTCGCGTGCAGACGCTGCTCGAAACGATCAACGCGACCGGGATTCTGCTGCACACGAATCTTGGCCGCGCACCGCTGGCCGCCGACGCCATCGCCGCGTCCGCGCGCATCAGCGCCGGGTACTCCAACCTCGAGTTCGATCTTTTGTCGGGCCGGCGCGGGTCGCGCTACGCGCGCGTAAGCGATGCCGTGCGCGAAGTGACGGGCGCCGAAGATTCGCTCGTCGTCAACAACTGCGCGGCGGCGGTGCTGCTCGTACTCGATACGTTTGCAAAAGGTCGCGAAGTGATCGTCTCGCGCAACCAACTCATCGAGATCGGCGGCGGCTTCCGGCTGCCCGACGTTCTCGAACGCAGCGGAGCGACGCTGGTCGAAGTCGGCGCAGTAAACAAAGTTTACCTTCGGGATTACGAACGCGCGCTTTCGCCGCGCACGGCGCTGCTGTTGCGCTCGCACGCATCCAACTTCCGCATCAGCGGCTTCACGAACGACGTCGATCCGGCCGAGCTGGCTGCGCTTGGCCGCCGGGCGGGCATTCCGGTGGCCGAAGATCTTGGCAGCGGCGCGCTGGTCGACGTTACGGAATACGGTCTGCCGCACGAACGCACCGTTCAAGACGCGGTAACGGACGGAATCGATCTGATCGCTTTTTCGGGCGACAAGCTCTTGGGGGGTCCGCAGGCGGGAATTATCGTCGGGCGGGCGCCACTCGTAGCGCGCCTGCGCTCAAACCCGCTCGTGCGCGCGCTGCGCGTCGACAAAGCAACGATTGCGGCGTTGGACGCAACGCTGCGGTTATACGCAACGCGTGAAACGCGCGAACGAATTCCCTTCTATCGGATGCTGAGCGCTTCGATCGACGCCCTTCGCTCGCGTGGACGCAGGTTCGTCGACGCGCTTCCGGCGGGCAGTTTGGAGTTGCTTCCCAGCACCGCATTCATCGGGGGCGGATCACTTCCGCAAACCGGCCTACCTTCGCTCGCGTTAGCGTTACGATGCGGGTCGCCCGAATCCATCAGCGAACGGCTGCGGCGGAACGACCCTGCCATCATCGGGCGCATCGCCGACGGCCAGGTGCTTTTAGACCTGCGCACGATCGATCCCGAGCAGGATTTGCCGCTCCTTACGGCGCTTCGTAGCATCGTTTAAATGCATGTCATCGGTACTGCCGGACACGTCGATCACGGCAAGTCTTCGCTCGTTGCTGCGCTGACGGGCACCAATCCCGATCGCTGGGCCGAAGAGCGCTTGCGCGGTATGACGCTCGATCTTGGCTTCGCGCACTTGCGCTTCGAGGACGGAGTGGAGGCCGGAATCGTCGATGTCCCCGGACACGAACGGTTCTTGCACAACATGCTGGCCGGTGCCGCCGGAATGGAAGTGCTGCTGCTGGTCGTCGCGGCCGACGAGGGCGTTATGCCGCAGACGCTCGAGCATTTGGAGATTTTGCGTTTTCTCAACGTGCGCAGCGCGATCGTCGTGCTGACGAAGGCCGATCTGCTCGACGCCGACGACCTCGCGTTCGCGCGCGAAACGATGGTCGAATCGCTCGCCGGCACGATCGCGCAGCATGCGCCGTGCGTCGCGGTCTCCACGATCACGGGTAGCGGGTTGGAC
>JALYTZ010000047.1 GCA_030854025.1 Vulcanimicrobiota bacterium | reverse complement strand
CAATTGGGCCGCGGCCGGCTAAGAAAAAGAAGACGCCGATACCAAGGTAGAGTGCGTTGTCGAGCATGGATTGAATCCCGGCTAACGGGATGCCGGCAATCCATAGCGCGATCAGCACGAACGCCGCGATTCGAGTCAGGCCGCCATAAAACAACGAAAGGCCGACTCCGATTTCGACTACGCCGCAGATGTAGGCAGCAGCGCCGTGCAGCTGAATGTTTGGCGAGAGCAGTACTCCATGGGAGCCATTGTAGAAGAGTGCGATTGCCGTGTGCAAACCGATGACGAGAGGAAGAAGCGCGTAAATGATGCGCCGTCCCTGCGCAGTTGCGCCCAGGCTCTCGGGTGGCGGAATGAAGTCGCGCCGTCCGCGTGCGTGCCATGCGATTGCCAGCGCCGCCACGAGCGCGGCTACCACGCAAGCGCATGTTAGCGAGCCGCCGGAGACGAACAGATCCCAACGCAACGGATACCGCGAAGAATCGATGAACCATTTTTCGTGGGCCTGGGCTGCGCGCGGAATAATCGCGACAAGTACGCCCGCAGCAACTGCGACCGGTCCCATGCAATGCGAAGGTTTCATACGATGCGGTTGCGACGGACGCCGGCTGTTTCCGCTTTCTTTTGGAGAATGAGCCTGCGATGACGAGTGTATTTGCCAAGCGTGATGTCGATTGCCCCTTCAGCGCCACCATCGAAATGATTCAACGCCTAGGCGAGAAAAGTTCCGGACATGCCGTCGGCCCGTTTTCAAAGGTGCTCGCGCGGGTGGAATTGGAGCTGTCGGAAGTTAGGGACTACACCGATCAGACTCGCAGTCACGAAGCCCTGAGTATTCGCTGGAAGGCCCGTGCGCGAATCCCGGTTCCGATGATGCGAGGGCTCGTCACCGTGCGGCCAAATAGTTTGATGACCGAATTGCGTATGGAGGGCACATACGAACCGCCGTTCGGGGTGTTTGGCCGGCTCTTCGACCGGCTCTTAGGCAGACGCCTTGCCCTGCGCACCGTCGAACGTTTTTTGGTCGACCTTCGCAATGTCATCGAACGCGAATGGCAAGTGGAACGTCGTGCTTACGAATTGGAGCCAAAGCCGGATGACAAAGTTGATTGAAAAAGTTGAGATGACAAAATTGCGCTTAGGGTTGTGATGTTTCGAAGCCGACCGACGCCAGGACACGTTGGGTCGCTACGGCTTCTTCGAAGGTTGGGAGGGCGTTGGGGCGGCCTTCGAGCGCTTTGATGAATTCGTCGAGAAGCTGCATGACGTACGGAACGTTTCCGCCGGCCGATTCGAGCTTCGCGTAGGGCGAAGGTTTGCACTCGAGCTCCGACGTTTCGTCGTGGTCGACGGCGAACAGTCGGTTTCCGACCATGCCTTCGCCGCTGGCGACGGCGGTTCGATTTTCCGCATGCACCGACAAGGTGAACGAATCCACGGCGGTTGCCGCATCTGCGGTGATTCGCGCGATGAGGCCGTCGCCGTAGTCGATCAGTGCGAAACTGCCGTCGTCGACCGTACTCTCAAAAGCGCCATGCGCGTCGTGGCGACGGGGATTTGCGGTTCGCATGTACCCGGTGCTTCGCAGCGGCGGACGCCCGGCCAGCCACGTGGATGCGTCGACCAAATGCGAGAGCAGCGCGCCGGTGATGCCGCCGCCTCGCGTGCGATCGAACCACCACGAATTGTTGCGACCGGTGTCGCCTGCGCGCAGCCAGGTGGCGAGCTGCGTGATCTCGATTTCGCGCAGCGGCTTCAGATGCGCGTTTTCGATCAACTCCTTGATCGCAGCACGCTCTGGAACGAAACGAAATTCGTGCATGACGCCGCACACGATCTCCGCTTTGCGGGACGCCTCGTACATTGCTTCGGCCTGCTCGACGTCGAGCGCAAACGGCTTTTCGCAGATCACGTGTTTCCCGGCTGCAAGCGATGCCATCGTGTCGTCGTAATGCGTAAACGGCGGGGCTGCGATCGAAACTAAATCCAGCTCGCAGCCGGCGAGCATGCCGGCGCAATCGGCGAATGCGTGCGGGATATTGCGTTCTTTCGCAACCTGTGCAGCGCTAGACGGCGAAGCCAGTGCGACGACCTCGAAACGCGGGTGCGCGACGTATGCCGGCAAGTGCGCTTTGACTCCGAATCCGCTTCCGACGATTCCGACCCGAATTGCTTGCGCCATTAGAGAACCTCCTCGACGATGTCGATTGCATGAAAGAGCTGCTCTTCGCTAATTACGAGCGGCGGAGTGATCGAGAGAACATCACCCTGCGGGCCTGCCTGCAACAGTACGACGCCGCGCTGCAGCGCGTCCTTGACCGCACGTTCGGCGGCTCCTCCGTCCCGCAGACGCACGCCCCACATGAGCCCGCGTCCACTGATCGTTTCCGCTTTGCCGTTTTCACGCAAACGCTGGAGCCGCGCGCCCAGCGCGATGCCGAGTTTGCGTGCGCGCTCCGGCAGCCGCAGCTTCTCGATCTGGCGAATGTTTTCGAGTGCGGCCGCGCAGCCCATTGGATTCCCCAAGTAGGTCGACGTATGCAGCGCTTCTCCCCGCGAAAGCGGCCACGCATCCATGATCGCCGGCTTGGCGATAGCCGCGGAGATCGGAAAGCCGTTGGCCATCGCCTTTCCTAGGCATAAAATGTCGGGTACCACTTCATCGTGCATGCATGCGAAAAGAAATCCGGTGCGTCCGAACCCGGTGTAGATTTCATCGAAGATCAGCAGCAGCCCAAGTTCGTCGCAGAGCGCGCGCAGGCCGGCGAGATAGCCTTTGGGCGGGAGCACGCAGCCTCCGCGTCCCTGGAGCGGCTCGACGATCATCGCGCCGATATCGGGGCGGCTCTGCAGTGCTGCGCGAATCGCTTCCAGCGGCTCGCCATAGTCAAGAAACAGCGTCGACTCGGGAACGCATCCGGCGAACGGTTCGCGAAACTTCGCGATGCCGGCTATCGCGAGCGTCCCCAGCGAAAGCCCGTGGTAGGCACCGCGAAATGCCGCGAACGAATGTTTCCCCGTCGCTACGATCGCAGTTTTGAGTGCCGCTTCAACCGCTTCCGAGCCGGTCGACGCCAGGAACGTTTTTGAAAGATCGCCGGGAGCAATCGCCGCGAGTTTCTCGAGAAGATCGGTTTTGACGCGCGTCGGGTGCACGTCGCCCATCGCATGCATCAAGCGATTCGCCTGATCGCAAAGGGCGGCCGCGACGCGCGGATTGCTGTGCCCGGTATTTGCAACGCCGAAGGCTGCGGTGAGATCGATGTAACGGTTGCCGTCGACATCGGTCACGGTTGCGCCGCTTGCCGACTCCCAGAAAACCGGAATGTCGTCGTCAACGTACGTGACGTTGCGCGACTCGTACTGCCGGAGCGCGGGCGTCAGTTCGCGCGTCCGGGCGCCGGGAACGGCCGTCTGAAGATGTTCGAGATCGTTCATACGTCGGTATCGATCCACCGGACGAAGCCGGAGATGCGCGGATAGCCGCCATGATTGCCGGCGAGCGGCGGCTGCTGCATTCCGCCGAACCGCGCGAGCCGTACGGCGCCGGCGTTCACCGCCATCGCGGTCGCGTCGGGCCGGCCGCGAGCGTCCATCGCGAACGCTTCGACGGCGACGCCGTGTCGCTTCAGATACGCAGCCGCCTCGACGGGCTGATCCACGGCATGAAGGCCGATCGCTCGGGGGAGAAACAGCGGCGGCTCGTCCGCCGGCGGATTCACGAAGACCGCGTACGTTGCGGCGTTGTCCGCAAATACCGTGCCTGCTCCGCCGGCCGAACGAAATGCGCCGAGGTTACGAGCGTTTACGAGGGCCGCCTCGCGCTCGGGGCGACGCGTGCTCGCGGGAAATTCAATCGACGCGCGTTCGACTTCATTCGCGAGCAGGCGCGCGAAGTCGTGGGCCGTCACGCGGCCGCCGTTTTCAACGAACGCAACGTGCGGCGACAGGCAACCCTCGGTATCGTAGAGCACGAGGTCACGCGCGACCCCTGCCGCCGCGAGGCGCGTTCGCGTTTCATCGTTCAATACGTCGCGGGTTACGTATGCGGCGCTCGCGCGCGCGCCGTATCCGATGAAGCGGGTTTCCAGCCGCAACCCGGCTCGAATCGTTTCCAGCGTTTCGGAGCCACCGAACGCCACGACGACATCAAACGCGCGTAGGTCGCGCGCCTCCCGGCCGTCCCACGCCTGCGCGCGTGCTTCGGTGACGAACGCGTCGCGTTCCTCACGCAGCGTTGCGAAAAATTCCGTTACGAGCTCGTCCTCCCGATCTTTAACGGTAACGTTCGACTTGGCGCAGAGTGCGAAAATCGCCGGAACGAGTGCGACCCCGATCGTGGTGCGGCTCGAGATAACTGCGACGCGATCGACGCCGCGAGCCCAGGCCCGCGGCCGTGCGGTGCGCGTCGCAAAACCGTCGAGCGCGTCGAGCGAACCGAGTTCGTTTTCAATAACGGCCGTTAAGGCGGGCGCCGTAATCGAGAAGAAGAGCCGGTCCAGCGCGTATTCGACCACGGGATTTGAGTAGCCGGTTCTTTCGACAATGCGATCCAACACGCGGACGCGGGGCGGAAAATCCGCATCGCTCCAACGTTCGGCGGCATCGGCGATCGCGCCAACGATCGTTCGGGCCGGAAGTTCCCGAAGGCTCACTGCAGCGCGGTCTGAAGCTCTTCGGCGTCGAGCGAACAGCCGCGCAAAGTCGCGCCGTGATCCCGGCCGATTAGCACGATGCAGCCGGCCACGGCTACGCCTAAGTCTTCGGTAAGCACCGCCACGCACGAGGAGCGATTTGCGAGATCGACGTGCGCGAGTGCGCCGACGGTGCCGTCCGGAAGCGTCTTCCCGTTCGGTCCGACGACGCGCGAACGCAACCACGGCGGAGAAATCTTCACGCGCACCGATTCAGAGCGCGAGGTTGCGCTGTCATAGTATTGGCTGGTCAGCTCCGTCATGCCGTATTCTGCAAAAATCGCGTTCGCATCGATGCCGAAGAGCGCGGCGGCGCGGTCGTAAAGTTCATCGCGCGGAACCGAGCGCGTGCGGCCCTTGAAGCCGCCGGTCTCCATGATGCGCGAACCGGACGCAAGCGGCAGCCGAACGTTTTGCTGCGCGCAATGCTCCACGACGTGCAGCAGCGAAAAGGCGGTCGCTGCGATGAACGCCGGTCTGCGCTCGTCGATGGCATCTCGAACGTCGCGTACGAATGCGTGGATAAAAATGTCGTCGTTCCGCACGTACCAGCCCGTGCGCCCGTCGCCGCGTTGCGCGCAAACGTGTCCCATCATGTAGCCGAGCGACGAATCCGGGCGATCGGCGGGATTGGGCACGAGATTGAAGTAGCGCAACGCGGGTGCGCCGGCCAGCGCGAAGCGATCGAAAGCCGCTAGGCTTGCAGCATCGTAGAGCGCGGTTTTATCCATGTAATGGCGGCCGCCGACACCCTGCGTCGTACCGCTCGTCACGAAAGTGCGCGCTGCCTGGCTGGGATCGAACGTTGCCAGCGCCGCCTCCTTGTACGCGGCGGCGGGGACCGGCGGAATATCGCTCCATTGCGCGGGAAGTGAATCGAGCGTTATCCCGAACGCTGCGCAGTAACGCGCGTACGGCACGTTCCAACGGAGTTGGTAGGCAAAAATTCGGCGCGCCAGATCGTTGAAGCCGTCGTCACCTAAATCGGTTCCGCTGCTATGCCACGCATCGATGCGTTCGAGGATCTCCGCATCGAGTGCCGCTGCTTCGGCTGATCCCGTCATTGCGGCAAACGGCGACGCGACGTGATCAGCCCGCTGTTGAGGCCGCTGGTGGACAACCCGCCGTTGAATCGCGCCGACTCGACCTTAATGCAGCGGTCGACCACCACGGCAAGGCCGGCCGCATCGGCAGTTTCGATCGCTTCCGCATTGATGACGCCGTACTGAAACCAGATCGCTTTCGCCCCTGCGGCGATCGCCTCTCGCGTGAGTTCCAGCACTTCGCTGGGCCTGCGAAAGACATCGACGATATCGGGCGGTCCCATTTGTGCGGCATACGCTGCCAGCGAGGCATACGCTCGAACGCCGTCTATTTCGGAAATCGTCGGATTGATGGGCGTAACCGCGAATTTTCCTTGCGTTCGAAGATAGCTGAACACGGTGTAACTCGGGCGGAGCGGGTTTGCCGATGCGCCGACCATTGCGACCGTCGAACTCCGATCGAGCAACGCCCGGCGCGCGGAGACGGTATCGAGAATCATGCCGCACGCAGCGCATTGTCGAGATCCCACATCAGGTCGTCGACGTCTTCGAGTCCGACGGAAAGCCGGATCGATTCGGGAGCGACGCCCGCCTTGACCATTTCTTCGTCGGTTAATTGCGAATGCGTTGTCGACGCCGGATGAATCACTAAGCTCTTCGTATCGCCGACGTTTGCCAAGTGACTCCAGAGATCGAGATTGTCGATAAAACGGCGCCCCGCCTCGCGTCCGCCGCGTATGCCGAACGTGAAGATCGAGCCCGCGCCGTGGGGAAGATATTTTTGCGCGAGATCGTGCTGCGGATGCGTCGCAAAGCCCGGATAGGCTACCCAATCCACTTCCGGGCGCGCTTGCAGGAATTCAGCGATGATTTTCCCGTTACGGACGTGCGCCTGCATCCGGATGGGGAGCGTTTCCAGGCCGATCATGAGCAGCCATGCGTCCATCGGCGAGAGTTGCGCGCCGACGTCGCGCAGCACTTCGGCCCGCGCGCGCATGAGGAACGCATACTCGCCGAACGTTTCCGTGAACACTTTGTTATGGTAGCCGGGACTCGCCTCCGAAAGCAGCGGAAAACGGCCGTTGTCCCACGGAAATGTACCGGACTCGACTAAGATCCCGCCGATCACGTTGCCGTGACCGGAGATAAACTTCGTGGCGGAATGTAAAACGATGTCGGCGCCGTGTTCGATCGGCCGGCACAGGAACGGCGAAGCAAAGGTGTTGTCGACTACCAGCGGCACGCCGCGTTCGTGCGCGATCGCAGCGAGTTGCGCGATGTCGGCAATCGTTCCGGATGGGTTGCCGATCGTCTCTGCAAAAAGAAGCCGGGTATTGGGCGCGATCGCGTCGCGCAGACCGTCGTAATCGTCGGCACGCGCGAAGGTCGTTTCGATGCCAAGCCGTTTGAGCGTTACGCTGAATTGCGTTACGGTGCCGCCGTAGATGTTTTGCGAGCTGACGATATGATCGCCGGCTTGGCACAGTGAAAGAATGGCTCCAAGCTGCGCGGCCAAGCCGCTTGAAAACGCCAGACCGCCAAGCCCGCCTTCCAGACTTGCCACTCGTTCTTCGAACGAGGAAACGGTTGGGTTGCTGATGCGGCTGTAGATATGGCCGTAACTGCGCAGTTGGAACAGTTCGGCTGCTTGTTCGGTCGACCCGAAGACAAAGGCCGCCGATTGGTAGATGGGTGCGACACGCGAGCCGGTCAACGGGTCCGGCGGCGTGCCCGCGTGAATGGCGCGGGTCGCAAACCCGAATTGACGATCCTGCATGATGGCGCTTCCTTCGACGCGAACTAGTGAAGTATCCCTGACCTCCGCCAGGAAAGGAAATCACCGCGCTCATGGGCATGACCCTGACCGAAAAAATTCTCGCGCGCCACGCGGGGCTCGACGCCGTCGAACCCGGACAGATCATCAACGCGAACGTCGATCTCGTGCTGGCCAATGAACTCTCCGCTGCCGTCGCAATCGGCGTCATGCGCAACATCAAAGGCGCAGACCGCGTCTTCGACAATGAAAAGATCGCGCTGGTCGAGGATCATTTCGTTCCGGCGAAAGACGCGCAGTCGGCCAAAGTCGCCAAGCTGATGAAAGACTTTGCCAAAGAGCAGAACATCAAACACTTCTTCGACGTCGGCCGCGGAGGCATCGAGCACGTCGTGCTCCCCGAAGAAGGTCTGGTGGCGCCGGGCGAACTGATCGTCGGGGGCGATTCGCACACGTGCACGTACGGCGCCTTCGGTGCGTTTGCGACGGGCATGGGCTCGACCGACATTGCAGCTGCCTTCGTGCTCGGCGAAGTGTGGCTCAAAGTCCCTTCGTCAATCAAAATCGTTTACAGTGGAACGCTCGGGCATCTGGTATTCGCGAAGGACTTGATGCTCAGGACGGTATCCGAACTCGGCATCGACGGTGCGACGTACCGGGCGATCGAGTACCACGGATCCACCGTCGATCGACTGTCGATTACCGGTCGCATCACGATGGCGAACATGGCGATCGAGGCCGGCGCGAAGAACGGCATCTTCCATGCCGACGAAAAGACGATCGCATTCGTGAAAGAACGCACGGACCGGCCGTTTCAAGTGGAGCGATCCGACGCCGATGCGCGGTACGAACGCGTCATCGAAATCGACGTTCAGGGTCTCGAACCGCAGGTCGCTTGTCCGCACACGCCCGACAACGTCCATGGAATCTCCGACGTTACCCGTGACGACCTCGCGCTCGACCAAGTCTTCATCGGCTCGTGCACCAACGGGTACATCGAGGACCTGCGTGTCGTCGCCAAAATTCTCGACGGCAAAAAGATCGCGCCGAACCTGCGCGTCATCGTCAATCCCGGCTCGCAAAAAGTGTGGATGCAGGCGGCCGACGAGGGCATTCTGCGTACGCTGGCCGCTGCCGGCTGCGCGGTGAACACCCCCGGATGCGGCGCGTGTTTCGGCGGTCACATGGGCACGCTCGGCGACGGCGAACGCTGCATCTCAACGACGAATCGCAACTACGTCGGGCGCATGGGCTCGCCCAAAGCGGAAGTCTATCTCGCGTCGCCGGCAACCTGCGCCGCATCGGCTCTGGCGGGTCGCATTGCCGATCCGCGAGCGCTCGAACTGGTGGGAGTATAACGGTGGAGAAACAGATGCGCGGTCACGCGCACAAGTACGGCAAGAACGTCGACACCGACGTCATTATCCCAGGGAAGTACTGCAACATCATCGACCCCGTCGAACTCGGAAAACACGCGCTCGAAGGCATCGACGCGGAGTTTACCGCGCGCATGCACGCGGGGGACATCATCGTTGCGGATCGCAACTTCGGCTGCGGTTCGAGCCGCGAGGTCGCCCCGATCGCTATCAAAGGTTCGGGCGCCTCGGCCGTCATCGCCAAGAGTTTCGCGCGAATTTTCTATCGCAACGCGCTCAATATCGGCTTGCCGATTTTCGAGAGCGACGAAGCCGTCGACGGCATCGAAGCCGGCGACGAAGTCGAAGTCGAACCCGCAAGCGGCGTTATCCGCAATGTCAGCAAAGGCACCTCGTTTCAAGCCGCCGCATTCCCGCCGTTCATGCAGTCGCTCATCGAAGCCGGCGGCCTGCAACCCTACGTCGAACGCCGCCTAGCCGAAATGCAAACCAGGTAGTTCACGCGCGGCAGCGCGCGATTTCTCGAGGGTACGATTGCTCCAGAAGGCCGATTGCCAGCAAAATTCGGCTTCGCGAAGAGGTCCCGAAGAGCCGGAGGCCCGTTTCCATGCACCATAGATTCTGGCCGGCTTAATACTATGGGCCTTTAGGGACCCAGGCCGGGGTTCGGGCTGATGTTGTCGAGCCATTTGTATTTGGGGCGGTAGGCTGCGGTGAAGGCGACGCTTTCGCTCGACGTTTGCATCATGCCGAGCATATCGGTCGTGCCGTCGACGCTGCCGCTGAAGGTCGTCGTCGTGCCGTTCGGCATTGAGACGACGAGCCGAACGTCGTGACCCGACAGCGATCCGGCTAGTGGATACTTTTTCCCGCTCGCGTCGAGATACTGTCCCGTCAACACGTTTTGTTTTTGATCGAGTTTAAAATGGGTGTACGT
>JALYTZ010000013.1 GCA_030854025.1 Vulcanimicrobiota bacterium | reverse complement strand
ATGGCGACGCCTTTTGCATTGACGTGCGGCCTATCGACAAGCCTTGCGATCGCATGCCGCAACGGAATCGTAACGGTCCGCGACGGATTCATCATCGCCGAAACGCCGAGCAACCCGAGCTATTACTTCGGAAATTTTCTCGCGTTTGAGGCGCCCCCGGGAGCTCGCGACATCGTGCGCTGGCCCAAGCTTTTTGCGCGCGCGTTCGCGCACAATCCACGGGTGCGTCACGTTGCATTCGCGTGGAGCGGCGAAGGCGGCGCGGCCGATCGCTTCGCCGACGACGGCTATACGCTTCAGGAAGAAACGGTCCTCGAAGCGACACACGTACGCTCGGCCGGCTCGCCGGACGGCATCGACGTGCGCGAACTGCAGCTCGAGGCCGATTGGGTTGCACTTTTCCATTTCGAGTTGCGTCAGCGCGAACCGCAATTCGAACCGGCCGCGTACGAGCAGTTCATGCGCCGTCGAGTCGATCGGCGTCGCGAACTCTGCACTGAAGCCGCGGCCGCATGGTGCGGAGCTTTTTACCGCACCGAATTGGTCGGCGCCTGCGGCATCGTCGCGGCGGAGCCGCTCGCGAGGTATCAGGATGTCGGAGTCGACGAACGCTTCCGCAATCGCGGAATCGCGAAGGCGTTGCTCGCGTACGCCGCACGAATCGGATTCGAACGCTTTGGCGCAGCGCGCGCGATCATCGTTGCGAATAGCGATCGCCCGGCGAGAGCGCTGTACGAACGCGCCGGTTTCAACGCGGTGCAGCGCGAGTGGTCGCTTTGGAAGGCGCCGCAAACGAACTCATGATGTATGCGCGAAACCGCTGCGCAATCTGCGGCTGATACCGCCCCGGAATCCACATCAACCCGACGGAACGGCGGCAGATCGGTTCGCTCACTCGCAGGCGCGGCGGATCGGACTGCGGAGCCGAGGTCGACGCGGGAATGATCGCAACGCCGAGTCCGACCGCCACCAAGCCGCGAAGCGTCGCAATTTCTTCACCTTCGAACGCGATGTTCGGAACGAATCCCGCCAGCGCGCAGAACTCGTCGGTCAGCGAACGCAGAGCGTAGCCTTTCCGCAGGCAGATAAATGGATCGTCGCGCAGTTCGGCCAGCCGTACCGAACGCCGCTTGGCGAAACGGTGATCGTGCGGAACGACCAAAAACAGTTCTTCGCTCGTGAGTGTTGTGGATGCCACGCGATCGTTGGCGGCGGGAACCGGTGAAACGAGCGCGAGGTCCACGTCGCCGCTTTCGAGTTGCGCCAAGATGATGTGCGATGCGTTTTGCGCGAGTTGAAAACGCGCGTGCGGGTGATCGCGGCGAAAGCCCGCGATCAGATCGGGAACGACGCGCGTGCCGAGCGCGTGCGCGAAGCCGAATGCAACCAGGCCGCTCGCCTCGTCGGACATGTCGATCAGTTCGCGGGTGCCTTGCTCGATCGCCGAAAGCCCCCGCTCGACTTGCCGCAAAAAAGCGCGTCCGTAACGGTTGAGCCGGATCGACCGCCCCCGGTGTTCGAAGAGCGTCACGCCGAGATCGCGTTCGAGCCGCCCGATGGCGCGGCTCAGCGACGGCTGCGTGATCGAAAGCTCCTCGGCCGCCTGGGTGACGTGCTGCGTCCGTGCCAGCACGGTGAAATACTGAAGCTGGAGCAGTTCCATGCCGATCCATTCCATTGACGGCATGAATGTTCCGCGTTGCGGTCATTGGATGCCGCGCCTTGCAGGCATAGGATTGAGGCGGAGGCTAAAACAGACTCCAGTCGCGATCCCTCCTCTAAAGAGTATTTGAAAACGGAGCTGCAAGTATAGTGCCTGACACGACGGTCCACGTCACCCTTCCGGAGATGGGTGAATCGGTAACCGAAGGTTCCATCGTCGAGTGGCGCAAGAAGGTCGGCGACTACGTGGCCGAGGGTGATACGCTCGTCGAGGTCACGACCGACAAAGTCGATGTCGAGGTGCCCGCGACCGCATCAGGTGTGATCCGCCAGCTCCTCGCAAGCGAAGGTGACACCGTTACGGTCGGCGCCGTGCTCGCCGAGATCGACACGAACGGCGCGGCAAAAGCGTCGCCGGTCGTGGCAGCGCCGCCCGCAAGCGCGCCGCCTGCAACGCCGCGCGAGCCGCGCCTTGTTACCGTCGCGCTTCCCGAAATGGGTGAGTCGGTCACCGAAGGCTCGATCGTCGAATGGCAAAAAAAGCCGGGCGACTTCGTGAACGAAGGCGATTCGATCGTCAACGTGACGACCGACAAAGTCGATGTCGAGGTGCCCGCGACAGTCAGCGGAGCGATCACGCAGCTATTCGCCGCGGAGGGAGCGACCGTCGCAGTCGGCGCGCCGCTTGCCGAAATCGATGCAAACGCCTCGGCGGCGGCTCGCACCAACGGCGCGGCGCCGGCGGCCGCTATTCCCAAACCGAGCGCCGCTACGCCCGCCGCTGCGCCGCCGAAACGCACCGGCGAGGCTGTCGCGACGCCGCAAGCACGCCGGCTCGCTCGCAAGCGCAACATCAGTCTCGCCGGCGTTCGCGGTACCGGACCCGACGGTCTCATTTTGCGCAACGACGTGCAGATGCACGTCGAAGTCACGCCGTCGTCGTACGGAGCACCGGGTTCGGGCGCTGCGCCTGGGTCTGCGCTTCCGGCACCGCCGATTTCTGCCGACGCGAAGGTAACGCCGCTCAAAGGGCCGGCCGCGGCGCTCATCGGCTA